>NZ_BAAHNZ010000012.1:0-85706 GCF_054655215.1 Hominimerdicola intestinalis | reverse complement strand
CTCCTGATTTACCGATAACCGCAACAAGCTCGCCGTCATCTATCTCGCATGAAACATCGTGCAGCGCTTCAAATTCGTTGGATTTCTTAGGGTTGTAAATTTTTGTGATGTTGTTTAATTTTATCATAATTATCTACCCATTCTCCTTTATATTCTGAATAATATCAAGCTTTTTTAAAGTGATATACGGAATTATCATTGCCGATAAAAATGCGACGCACAACAAAATTATCACAGCAGAAGCTTCCGCCGAGCCTATCGAAAAATAATCTCTTAACAAGACGCTTTCTTTTGCAACAGCCTCAGTACGATAATTACTGATATCGGTATACATTTTAAAGTAGTTTAAATATCCGTATATGAATTTTACTGCAAAAGCTATACAGACAGAAATTAAAACCAAAAGGCTTATGTATGCCGCATTTATTCCGATGCATTGTTTTCTTGTCATTCCGTTAAGACAGTAGATACTGTATGTTTTTATTTCCTTTGAAACGCTCAGAGCAGACATTCCTATCAGTGAAATAACTGCGATCAACGCTGCTATCGTAAGGAAAACCATATCGTTTTGCAGATTCTTTTTATCGCGTATATATGTATTCTGATACGCCTGATTTAGATCGGTATACTGATATTTCTTGGAGGTCGCCGCTGAAAAAAATTCAGCCTTTTCCTCCTCCGTTATATTTTCTTTAAGCTTGACTGACTGGGTAAACATTCCAGGGTCAAAAACATATTTTTTACTTATAGATTTAAATAAATCCGGTGAATATTCGGCAAAAACATAATAAGAATTAATTGGAAGCAGATCATCCAATGATAAATAATCACTGCTTTCAAAGGAACGATGGTCCATAACCTCCTTATAATGGGAATAATCTATCAATCCTACGATTTTACCTTTTAAGTCTAAGTTGATAATATCCATATTTCCTTTTGATATATGTGTTTCCAGTTTAATATCTATAATGTCCCCTACCTTATAGCCATACTCATTTCCCGAAAACATAACCAGATTAATATAATCGTCCGACTTCTTTGCTTCAGAAAGCCAGCGTCCCTCTTTCATCCTGAAATTAAGACCGCTGCAGTAATCGCTGCTTAAGCATTTAATATAATCATTGCCGCAAATCAAACTAGTATAATAAAATGCATAGTTTTCCTCCACATACGGTAAATCCGATATATCTATAGGATCAAAACATTCATCAAGATTTTCTTCTTCTATTATTTTATTATTTTTCTCGGTTAACTCTGAATGTACATTGTCATACTCATCCTGGGTTATCTCACCGTTATCCAGCTTATCAGCATAAGGCTGTAATTTTTTGTCCAATTCATTGCTAAGATCAAATAACCTCTCATCAAGTTCCATTGCATAAGACACATCATATTGTAAATAATAACTATCCCCGCGGCAAACTTCTTTGATAAGATTGCTGGTTACAAAATAACTGTTTACTTTTGTAAGTATCATTCCAATTAAAAGCGTTATTGCAGCATATTGAAATATAATCAGAATAGTAGCAAAAGGATATCTTCTAAGCTGTTTAAACGCATATTTTAAAATCATCTTAATCATCCTTTCTGACGCTGTCTTATTTCAACGGCTGTTTTTCTGCAGTAATAAGTAAGAACAGGAAGAAAAATGATTAAGGATAAACCAATAATTATCGCAAAAGCTATTAATATATGAGTCCAAGAATAACCGTATGTAAATGCAAAATCGTATTGTTCCAAAAGTCGCATAAGACATAGCCTGAAGACAACAAATGCTATTGCAAACTGGAGCATTAACAGTAGCATTAATTCGCAGAGAAAGATTCCCATTAGACTTATTGCCGACGCACCGCAAAGCTTAAAAATATAAATTTCATTTGTTCTCATCTGAATTACATATGCATATAAATAAGCGCACGAAATTACCGCAACTACCGCCATAAGAATTAAGCAAATATTTTCAAAATCAAGCATTAAGGGGGCTTCCTCTAAAACATAATCCATTCTGGTTTCTATTTTCAACTCAGGAAACAGCTTCTCCAGCTTTTCTTTATCTTCTTTTGCCTGACTTACGCTCAGCTCTTCGTTATAGATTATTTTATATTCATCCGGTGTAATATAGTTATTTATCAGTGTGTTTTTTGGTATATATCCGTTTGAAATTCTATCGGGAGCATAATTCCCTATTATCTGTATTTCTGCTTCGTCTAATTTTATTGATTTTAATTCCGCTCCTATTCCAACCGACACCATAACGTTACTGCCGTTTTCAATATCCTCATCTGACAAAAAAACTCCGCTTATTGGCTCATACTTTTGAGCAAAGTCAGCCAGATTTTCTTTTTCATCCGTAATAAAGCAGGTTAAATAACCGTCCGGAGTATCTATGCACCCCTGCACGCAAAGCACAGAGCTATTATTTTCATAATAGCTCTGCAGTCTTTCTGAAATATCATCAATCGCCAGCATACTTTCCGTATTTTTTAATTTTATCTGATTAAGATCAAGATCGCCTGCGCTCAGTCCATCAGATAGGGTATCAAGCTTAACGGTAACGTAAAGAATAGTTATCGTTGATACGGTAAGCGCAGTAAGCATGATAATAAAAACAACAGTATGCTTGGAAATAAAGTTTTTAAGGTTTTTTATAACAATTGATAATGTATTCATGAAAATCTCCTGTTAGTGTGTAATATCTGTGCTTGCGCGTCTTACTCCTATATTTACTATAAATATAATATCATAAGTTTTAATAAAATACAATACTTTTTGCTAATCTTTGTTATTTATTATTAAACCAAATATATTTTCTTTGTACAATATAAACAAATACAAAACTATAAATTATTTATCAGTTAAGTTTAACCATCTTATATGTAAATATGTACAATGATAAAGATATTATTTTAACAATAATGTAGAAAATACGTTTATAATCACCCAAATTTTACTATAAGTATTGATTTTACTTTAACGCTGATGTATAATGATATTATTAACTTTATATTGTAGAAGTTAACGATTCGGATATAATGATCTATATGATGATGTCTTTAGAATCGGTTCTTATATGAATTACGGCAGAGTTGATTTTTATGTAGATGAAGTCAATTATTCATTATGGGCATGGAAAGGCGATTATTGGAATCTTCAAAGCGGTGCTGAGGTTGGATTGTATGTGTATAACAACGAGGTGACAGAAGAAGCAGGAACAAAACACTATGATGTTGTGGACTTTGAAGTGCCAATGACTTTAAGCCTCTACAATTACCAAAATAACGGTACATATGAAAATGCATTTAATTGGGTTCCAAAGGATGATCAATGGTGAATCACAGGTTTTAATCCAAAATATACAGAACCGAATCCTGATATAATGGTATCTGTTGCCTCTGTTGATTTAAGTGGAAATAAAAAGCTTTTTGATGCGCTTCTAAACGCTGATGAAATAGATGATTATTAGCATGAATTGAAGAGAGAAAATTTAATCTTTGATGAAAAAACCAAAACTGTTTGGATACAATGGTATAACGAAGGAGTGGCATAATGAAATCAAGATGTCGTCAAGCATTTGTTTTACTAATAACCGCAATTACTGTCACATTAACAGGCTGCTCGATATTTGATAAAACGGATTACGATGAATACATCTCACCATCTAAGCAGGCTGAAAACAATCTAGTTACAATTGTTGAGGAAATAAATAAACAAGATTCCTCCGCAATAAAACAATTGCTTAGTAGTAATCTTGTTTCGAATCATGAAGATATTGATTCAAGGATAGATGAAATGATTGATTTTATTGATGGTGAAATTATTTCTTATGATGATCCATTCGGTTCAGCTTGTGGCGGATTTGAAAAAAAAGATACAGGTGCGAAAATACAATGTCTTTTAACAGATAACGGAACGGAGTTTTACATTGCAATTAAGCAATGGTATAGTTATGACGAGCAACCTGAACAGGTTGGAGTATACAACATAACTGTAAAGAATCTATCAATGTTATCAAGTGATCCGGAATCAACAGACGCCATCTTTAGATTAATGGAGGAAAGCTAGCGTTATAGATGCCAGAAGCTGCGATTTTATGAATTGCAGCTTCTGACAAAATTTTATTAAACAACTTGTATACAACGAAGGAGTGGCATAAATGAAATCAAGATATCGTCAAGCATTTGTTTTACTAATAACCGTTATTACTGTCACATTAACAGGCTGCTCCGATGCAAAAGGTTATAAGACGCCTGATCAACTTGCAGTAGAAAGACAAACAGAAATAATGGACTGTTTTATCAACAAGGACGCTGAAACGATAAAAAGCTTTTTTAGTGAGTATGTTATCGAAACTTATCCGGATATTGATACCCAGATAGATAAAGCGTTTAATTTTCTGGACGGGGAGATTGTATCCTATGATGAACCGTTTTCGAGTGCGTCCGGCAGTAAAGACAGAAAAGCTTATGGAGCTGATACAAGAAATATTATAACAGACAAGGGAACTGAGTATAAGATTTCGTTTAAGGGTTGGCTTACCAATTCAAAAGAAACAAATAAGGTTGGTGTTATTTGCATAAAGGTGATTGATATGACTGACGAATATGATTATAGTAAAAATGAAAAAGAAAATGGCATTTTATATATTGGTGAGCCTGATTAAAAACAGATGAAATCATATTATGCAAAAACATACTTCTTATTGAAGTTTTGAAGTGCTGTATGTTAGAAGCTGTGATAATTATTGTTGCAGCTTCGCTTCTAATAAAATATTATCAAATAACTTGTATGCAACAAAGGAGTGGCATAATGAAATCAAGGCTTTTTTCGGCATTTGTTTTATTGCTAACCGCAATGGCAATTACATTAACAGGTTGTTCAGCATTAAATAAAACAAATTCTGAAGAATACAAATCTCCGGGTGACCTTGCGAAAGAGCGACAAACAGAAATAATGGACTGTTTTATTAACAAGGACGCTGAAACGATAAAGAGCTTTTTTAGTGAGTATGTTATCGAAACTTATCCGGATATTGATACCCAGATAGATAAAGCGTTTAATTTTCTGGACGGGGAGATTATATCCTATGATGAACCGTTTTCGAGTGCGTCCGGTAGTAAAGACAGAAAAGCTTATGGAGCTGATACAAGAAATATTATAACAGACAAGGGAACTGAGTATAGGATTATCTTTCATGGTCGCTTAACTAATGATAAGGAACCTCAAAAAATTGGAATATCCTGTATAACGGTAATCAACATTACAGAGGGAGCAAAATTACCACATGACGCGCCCGATTCAGATAGAAATAAGACAAGAGCTTATATTGGAGAACCACAATAAAAATCAAAATCCGTTCTTTTTTAGAACGGATTTACGTTTATGTCTACACTTGGCATGGTATTATTAATATGCATAAACGTTGAAGTAACCATAATAATGTAAATTATAGAAATTTTGGATAAGGAAAATGTATTTTTTTTCTTTGATATTTCCAATTATATCTGTTTTATCCTGCGTAATTTATATAATTGTTTTTTTATCCATTTTTAAGTGAGTATAGATTTAAGTATGCAGTAAATACTTTGATTTTTGCGGGAACACTTGGTGGGTTAATACCACTGATAGTAGTGTTAGCAAGCAGAATGGATGTTTCTTTCCACATTAAGAAAAAATAATTCCTTCAATAATCTATGTTGTTTTCAGCATTGCTTCATGGGCGTTTATTTTCACTAGGGCTTTGTCTTTTCTTACAATTGTTATACCCTGAATAATGATTGCTCTCGAAATTAAGTTTTCAATTTCTAATGGTAACAATAAAAAAGAGAAGATAGTGATGTTTTTATCAAGCCTCACGATACCTTATTGCGGAATGTTTTTAGATATATGTCACGCTTTTGCTACCACTGTTAGATATTGATAAATCTATATAATAAAACACGGCGGGCTTTGTAGTTATTCTACATTGTCTACCGTATTTTTTTACACAAATTCCAAATCTGCTGTTATACTTCTGCACAATGGGAAGATATCATATCAAAAGCACTTACCCTTATATAAATGTTTTTGATATAGAATCTTAACTTTCTTGTGCAAATTGTTCATTATAAAATATTCGATCATGAACTAAAAAATGGAATATTTATTATTCTACATTACTGCTTAATACTCCACAACCTACCTTTTCACCATCATGAAATAAATAGAATTTTGTCCCCTTATGGAAGTCAGCGTTGAAATCAGATAAAGGAATAAACTTTATATTCGCGCTTAAATTATTTGACGATATAAATTTAACGTCCTCAACGGAAATACATAAGGTATGAGAAATAGGATTATTATTGTCATCAATAAAGCAAATCGGAAAAAGCTTCTTTTCAGAAAATAAAAGTCGTCGTTTTATAAGAGGGATTTTTTTCATTACTGTAATTTTTACATTTGCTTTCTTTCTTGGCACAAAATGTTTTGACGCCATTTCCAAAGGCAATGCAATACAAATTATGGAGTAAATTGTCCAAAATAGAATTAGGCTATAAATAGAAAACACATATTTCATGAGAATAATAACGCCTAAGCCGAATACAGCGCCTAGACCGTAAATCCAACCAGAACGGTAAATTTTGCTGTAATTACCGCAATGAGTGCAATGATAATGACCTCTTTGAAAAAATCTGCCTTTGATAATTTCTCCACACCACGGACATCTTTTATTTAAGCACATAATAACACCTACTATTTTGTAATTAGGATTTGTTGTAATAAAGTATGTTACCCTGTCTAATCCAAACAATTGTTGAAATGCGTTCTCCATATTTGTCAATGCGGTTTTGAACCTCAACATCGCCATTGTTGCTGCAATTATTCATATTGATGCTTCAATGTTACCTCATCATATCCTTGTATCGGAAATTTAGAATCTATGTCAATCTTTTCAAGCTTGTAAATATGAATAAAACTTGTGGGATTTCCTTTCAATGTTACCTGTCCAAGAAATTTTGAAAAGCTAAGATTTAAACGTTTGCTATATGAATATGCAATTGAATCCATTTCATATCCAAACGCAATTACATAAGTATAATTTTCCAAATCCCACTGACTATAGTCTACACCATATTGATTGTTTAAATAGTCAATTGAATAAAATCCATTATAATGTGGGTCTTTAATACAGATCCAATATGGGGTATTACTTTCTATTTTATCTGTTGTACAGGTATACACTTCACTAAACTCCAACTCAAAATTGTGGTAATATATCAGCAGTAATATTATAATAACAATAGTTAATAATATCATAAAAATTTTAAAGTTTCCATGTATCACCGATTTTCTCTTCAAAATATTCATAATTCTCACTTGCAATCCTTCTACTATAAAAATAACACCAAGTTCCTTTTCCATTATGCATAATTGGTATTTTTCTGAAAGGATGTGATTTTGAAAAATAATCAACAGAATCATTTTTTAATGCTTCAACATATGCACCGTTAACCTTTTCAGATATCTTCCATGCTACATTTGTTCCAGCAAATTCTGTTCCTCCGTTACATGAATACAGATATACCTTTGATTGAACGTACCTTTCATCTAATTCTGAAATGATATGTTATCTGGACCATCTGGAAATGCAGATTCAATATCAACCTTTTTTATTTTATATATATGTATTATATCTGTCTTTTCACTAGTTAATGTTAATTTTCCAAGATAATTTTTAGGAAGTATCGAAAAATCCCAATTCTTGCAGTCGCTGAATGAATATTCTATATTTTTCATTTCATATCCGAAAGTAACTATGTATGTGTAATGTTCAAGATCCCACTCATCGTAATTAACATTGTATTGTTCTAAAAAACCTATGGAGAAAAACCCGTTATAATCAGGATCTTTTAAGCAAATCCAGTAAGGTGAGTTTTCTTTAATAGTTCCGTTTGAACTATTAGAATAAACCTCTGTAAATTCAGGTTTAAAATTGTGAAAATATATAAACAACATAACAATTATCAACGCAATTATCAAAGTAAAAAGCATCATCTTGAATTTATAACGTCCACTCATCTCCTATTTCCTCCGTATAATACTCATAACCATTATCGAAATGGTTCATACTGTAAAAATAACACCAAGTTCCTTTTCCGTTATGCATAATTGGTATTTTTCTAAAAGGATGTAATATTGAAAAATAGTCAACAAAATCATCCTTTAGAGCTTCTACATATTTTCCATAAATTTTTTCGGATATTTTCCATGCTACATTAGTATTTTCAAATTCAGTTCCTCCATTACATGAGTATAGATATACCTTGTTTTGCACATATTTATTGTTTAATTTATCCATATCTTCATAAGTCATAGTTTCTTCAAAAAAATACAACGAACCCATATCGCCATGCAAATACAAATGAATAGTATTTGCATATTTAAATTCTGGATTATTCCATTCCTCAATAAATTCATCTATTTTTGTAACATAAATAAATTTAACATTTTCATTATCGTAAGCATACTCAGACATCCATTCAGCTTGAGAAATAAAATCACTACCGTCATTATCATAAACAAAAAAGTAGTTCTTTCCTTACCCATTTTCAGTCCTTAATTTTTAATATTATACTGCTTTTTTAGAACTGAGTCAAGCTTTATTTGTGCGAATTTGGGGTGGGCAACTCAATCAAGTGTGATTTCACTGCTGAAATTCCATAAACAAAGCTTTTGACTGATACTAGAGAGGTAACTTGTTTAGGCGTTAAGCTCTATTTTTAACCGAAAATGGACTGCTGTTTCGGAGGGATTCTGACGCTACTACAGCAGAATCGGAATTTATACCCGAAATCCGTTCGGACCTCCACCTCGGCGAATATCCCTTAAACGTCTTTTGGTATCAGTTCTTTTATATAAAAAACCTCCTGTGTATTATGATGGAAATGGTTCTCCCTAACTTTAGACACAGGAGGCTGTAGAACTTAAGGGTATTTTAATTTTAACTAAAAAGCAGCAAATCTTTTCAGAAATACTGCTTGTAATCTATCAGCGCTATGTATCGCTATTTAATTGTATCTTTTATTGAAGCGAACTTGAAATAATTTCTTTGTCATTATCAAAGAATACTTTTTAATGATTTTTCACCATTATTTCACCGGCAAATATTTATCAAGATATTCTTCTACAGTTGCCATATATTCAGCATACACTTTATTATCATTTTGCAACCCAAGACCTGAATGTTCCATAACAAAATACTCATGTTCTACGCCATATTTATTAAGCGCTTTATTTAGCCTTACTGACCCAAGATATGGTTGGAATGTATCATATTTTCCGTAAGCCATTACAGTAGGAACAGTGTTTTCATCTACCCATAAAAGTGCCGAAATATCTTTCATCTCCTCGTCATAAGTTTCAGTTACTAACCATTCTGCCTTCAATTCTTTTCCCGTCATAACCGAAAATATTCCAACGGCAGCCTCTTTTGATCTATCTGTATCCTTATCAAAGCCGTAATTGCTCCAGTCTTCTGGATAAAAACTGGAAGGCCCAACCGCTTAAAAAACCATTGTTACCGATACTGGAGCGTCATCTGCATCTCGGTAAGCATACAGTAGTGCAAGACAACCACCTGCTGACCCGCCTGAGATTGCCATTTTGTCAATTGTATATCCAAGCTTTTCCGCCTCTGATACAACAACGGGCATTGCTTCTTTGATTTCCATAGACTGCGAATATACGCTTGCTTCCGGATTAGCGTCATTACGCAATGTATAGTTGATTCCCACTGCTACATAGCCTTTTGAGCAAAGCCATTGAAGCATTTCTGCATCACCAGACTTATCTCCTGTAGTAAATCCGCCTGCATGAAGATAAACTACAAGTCCGTATGTTTCTTTTGAGTTATCTTTGGGAACATAGATATCAAACTTGTTCGCTGCACCCTCTCCATAAGCAATATCGGTATGAATTGTTCCTATCTCGTCACTCCATTTCACATAGTATTTTCTCATATTTAAAGGCGTATAAGAAATTTTAAATACAATGGAACCTACAAACACTACAATAAATGTAATAATACACATCAGAACAAACAAACCTCTTTTATTTCCTTTCTTCTTTTTATTTATCATAGGAAGTTACCTCCAAACGGTGTGCCGCCCAACATCAAATTCATAAAGGCACACACCGCAAGACGACCTAAAATTACAGCAACAATAACGAGAACCAGCAAAATAATTATTCTTTTCTTTGTAAAAAATGCCATTCAAAAATCTCCTCGTAATTCACATTTTGACATTTAATATTCTTAGTGTTATTATGATGATACATTTGTATCGTCAATATAATTATATCGGCGAATTTCGATTGAGTCAATAGGAGTAAATAAAATGAAGCAATCAGAGCAAAATGTATCACCAATGAGTAACGAAGGACGCAACAATTACGTTATTGAACATATCAGAGAAGCATTTTTATGTTTACTAAAGGAAAAATCCATTGATCAGATCACCATAACTGAATTGTGTGATATGGCAGGTGTTGGCAGGGCATCATTTTATCGCAACTATAACAGCAAAGATGATATTGTAAAAAGTCACCTAAATCAAATTATTTCTGAATGGATTGAGGAATATGATCGAAAAGATAATTTCCCTTTAAGTGAACAAGTCAGAGGGCTTTTTACTCATTTTGAAAAAAATATCGTATTTTATAAGTTGCTATATGACCGAAATTTGATCTACCTTCTCAAGGATGTCCTTCTTGGGATATATGGTCCTAAACCTGAAGATAATGCAATATCTGCGTACTCAAAGGATTTTGTTGCATACACCCTTTACGGATGGATCGAAGTATGGTTTCAAAGAGGAATGCACGAAAGTGCAGAAGAACTCGCAAATATGTTTAGTGTTAACGGTTTATAATATCTCTATATATAAAACGCCAATATCCCAACCCGAATTGTTTAAAGTCAGGCTGGGATATTTTTAAATCTTTTTGATAAAAGCTGCATTTGGAATTGTCAAGAAAGAAAAAACTCCTTTACAATGGATAAAAATTAACATTGAGCAGCTTATTAATTACTTTATAAAAAAACAGCTCCTTGTTACCATTTTGGTTTCAAGGAGTTGTTTACATAATACTCTGAATAGTCTTTTAACTATCGTGTTTATTAGCGGCGGTTCTGAATTTTATTTTCCAATAAACTTTTTATACTGTGCATTGAATGTCTTAAGCTCGGAATCTATGGTATTATTATAGGTTTCTCGAAGCTGAGTCCAAGTATACTGAGCTCCGTCATCGTCAGTTTTCATAACCGAGGAATACATATATGAAATTATAGCTTCCTTTGTTGCGGTAGTAGCAGCGTCATCATCCGAAAGCTCTGTAGAAATTCCGTAACCCGGGTCGATCATCTGAACATATTTGTCAGTAAATGTTTCTTCATACGCCATATTGTACATTTCTTCAGTCCAATTGGAATTAGTAGTAAAGAACTTTTCCTTGTCGATCTGCTTATATTTTTCGTCAGTGTTTACAAGTCTGGCGCATTCCATCCATGTCTTCATGGCTTCTTTTTTAGTTGAACCCTTGACCCACATATATGCATTGATCTCAGGAGTGCAGTAATAGGTGTCTGAATTAGGATCCTTAGGCATAGGAACTATTCCCCATCTTTCTCCGTCAGCGGGTTTATGAGTACCGGAAACTGCCCATGGTCCCATAGCATAGAACAGAATATTCTTTTTAAAAGCGTCTGCAGCCTGACCTACCCAATCGGAGTAATACATTCCGTTTTTCTGAATATTGTAAAGCAGCTCGGAGGCACGCTCAAAATCGGCGTCGTAAATGTTTGAAACGTATTCCTTGTTCTCAGAGTCATATGAGATAAGCGTTTTTCCAGTAGAATGGAAAATAAATGGAGCAAACCAGCCGTTTACGCCGAACCTTTCTTCACCGTCTGAAGCGCCGGAGCAATATTCATCCATAAGATCATACCAAGTATCCCAGTCCCAGTCGCCTGCCATATAAAGGTCGTAAGGATCTTCAAGCTGAGATGCTTCTATCATACTTTTATCATAGGTAAGAACCGAGTTCGTAACAAATTTTACAGGGGCAACATAATGTTTTCCGTTAAGAGCAAAATTCTCTGCGGTATCTTTTACACCGCTCCAAAGGCTGCTGTCGAAATCTACAAGTTCGTCAATTGGCTGGAACATATCCTTGATAACGTTGGCAGGAAACGTCATTTTCTGCTCATACCAGAACATATCCGGCGGGTCGTTTGACATAAGCTTTGCTGCAAGCTGTTCATATTTCTCCATCGAAGGGGTCTGCCAATATGTAATAGAGCCGCCCTTCTTCTGGAAAAGATCAAGATCAGTCCTTGTTTCAGGCTCTCTTTTTGTCGGATTGATATCAAAATATGAAAGCCAGATCAAATCCTTTTCAGCGCCGTCTGAAATAGCGGCGATCTGATCTGTATCTTCGACCTTTACCTTATCAACATATGATTCTTCTTCACTCTTTTGGGATTTTCCGCATCCTACGATTCCGAAAACAGACGCAGCGGCAATTATCCCGGCGAGGATCCTCTTGGTATTTCTCATATTAAAACCTCCATAATCAAAACTTAAAAAAGTGATTATTACCTTATTTATATTTTAATTATATCATTGCATGTAAACGTTGTCAATAACACAGAAATACCTTAATGTTTGCGTAATCATTTTTGTTTATTTCACACAAATAACTGCTTGCTTTATAGGTGAATTCACACAAAGTGAGTTTTTGCTTCTTTACATAAAAATAACAGCGCCTAACTGCTATAAAACAGTTTCGGCGCTATTGTTTCATTGGTTAATAATTATTCTTCAGGCAGAGCCGGCAGTCGTTCACAGGAATTTTCAGAAGATCTGCTGAAATACGCCCGAGTTTCCCTTACGATCACAGGGCTCAGAGCAAATAACGCGGCAAGATTCGGCAGAGCCATAAGTCCGTTGAAAATATCCGCAATGGTCCATACCGAGCTTACGGTCATATACGGACCGATAAAAACGGCTGCAATATAAAAGAATCTGTATATTTTAACCGCGCATTCGCTCCCTCCGGAAAGATATTCAAGACAGCGTTCTCCGTAATAATTCCATCCGAGTATTGTTGTAAAGGCAAAAAAGACAAGACATATCATAAGTATAAAAGCCGGTACTGAGGCGGGAAGAAAAGAAAATCCTTCTTTAAATGCATGAGTTGTAACCTCAACTCCCTCATACAGTCTGCCGGTCGCCGGATTTACAGCGTTATAGCTGCCCATCATAATAATGGATATACCGGTCATTGTACATACGATTATAGTATCTATAAAAGTGCCGCACATAGAAACAAGTCCCTGCCGCACAGGCTCGTTGGTTTTTGCTGCAGCTGCGGCAATAGGAGCCGAGCCAAGTCCCGCTTCGTTAGAAAAAACTCCGCGCGCTACACCCTTCTGCATTGCTGCAAAAATTATAGGCAGTGAACCTCCGGCGGCAGCTTTGAAACTGAAAGCCTGAGAAAAAATCAGAGAAACGGCAGACGGAAGCCTTTTGATATTTATAAGAATAAGTGCAAGGCAGGAGGCAATATAAACTACTGCCATAAAAGGCACAACTACCTGTGAAACTCCTGAAATTCGCTTTATTCCTCCGATTATAACAAGCGCTGCACAGATAGTTACAATTAATCCTGAAATAATTACAGCTGTCGTATATTCGGTTCCAAATACGGTAACGGTATGCTTTCTCGCAGGGTCAAAGAAATTTTGAACCGCTGATGAAATTCCGTTTATTTGTGAAAAAGTACCTATACCGAAAATTCCTACGCAGGCTCCGAAAAAAGCAAATACTTTTGCAAGCCATTTCCAGCGTTTTCCCATTCCGTTTTCAATATAGTAAAACGGACCTCCGCATACATGACCGTTTTCATCTATTTTTCTGTATTTGATAGCAAGGAAACCTTCGGAAAACTTTGTAGCCATACCAAAAAAAGCGGCGATCCACATCCAGAACAAAGCGCCGGGACCTCCCGAAAGTATTCCTACCGCAGTTGCGACGCCTACTATATTACCGGTCCCTATTGTGGCAGAGAGAGCAGTGCATAGAGCGCCGAAGCTTGAAATTTCTCCTTCTCCGCCTTCTTCGTTTTTAAACATGAATTTAAGAGCTTTGGGCAGTCGGACTATCTGAAGAAGCTTCAGTCTTATTGTAAGGTAAATTCCTGCTGCTATAATTATAACAATTAGCGGAACGCCCCATACAATATTATCTATTCTTGTTAGCAGTTCGCTGAATGACATTAACTTTACTTTCCCTTCTTTAACCGAAATTCAGCGTCGGTTTAGTAAATAAATGCCCCCGAAATTTTTATTTTTTATCTTTTATTGATCGCCTGTTGATTCGCGAAGTATTACTTTATGTTCTACTGTATAATATCTGTTATCCTTATTTGAAGAAGCAAAATTATCTATAAGCTTCTGAACAACAAGTTCACCCATTTTTGCACAAGGCTGTTCAACGGTCGATACGGTAGGATTCATCATTTCGCACATTGAAATATTGTCAAAGCCCATTACGGAAATATCCTTGCCTACTGTCAGACCAAGCTCACAGGCTTTTCTTATAGCGTTCATAGCAAGTATATCAGAAACTGCAAATACGGCAGTAGGTCTTTCCTTCAGTGCGGCAAACTGCTCCATTGCAATACCGCCGTGCCAGAAATCGTAAGTTCCTTTATATATATAATTAGGATTTACAGGTATGTTATATTCGTTCAGCGCTCTCAGATAACCGGATTCCCTCTGTGATGATGAAACGGCAGAATCTTCTGTTCCGATAAATGCAATTTTTCTGTGACCCTTTCTTATCAATGCTCGGACGGCGTCATAGCCTGCCTGTTCATCGTTAACGGTAACTGTAAGAACGTTTGCGCCTTCCACTCCCTCACAGCAGAGAGCGACATCGTAATTTTCTGCAAGTCTGTTCAGCGTTTCGGCATTATATGATGTTCCGAGAAGCACTACTCCGTCTACCGTTCGGTTAAACAGCATATTCATTTGTCTCATTTCAACCTGAGATGTAGAGTTAGATGCGGTCGTAATTATATCATATCCTACTTTATTGGCGTAATTCTGCATTCCCGCAACTATCTTCATATAAAGGGAGTGGTCCGATGTCGGCATAATTACAAGTATAACGTTTGTAGCGCATTTCCTGAGATTTCTGCCGAGAAAATTAGGCGAATAATTGAGTCTTTCGATCGTGTCTTTTACAAGTCTTGTCGAGTTCTCGGAAACGTTTGTACTTCCGTTGAGCACTCTGGAAACGGTAGCAACGGAAACTCCGGCTTCACGGGCAACATCTTTTATAGTAACGCTCATATATTACCAATCCTTTCGTTGATGATCTGAAACTATTATTAAATTAAGCAGATGCTGTATCAGATAAAGACAATAATACTATTATATTATACCATATTTGATCTAACACTCCAATATGCATTACCAACAAAATTGTTTTTACATTTTAGTGTGTTTTGCTGTATGGTTCTACAACTAATCATATAATTTTACACTGTTGAATTTTGAATGCAAGCCTATTAAAAAACAGACTTAAAAAATATCTGCTGAATGCATAAGAAAGAATTTTATGTCAACAATAATGGCAAAGGACTAATGCTTCCGATGGCATTATGTACCGTGCTTGGACACACCTCCGAGCCATAAAAATCGGCAGAATTATTGCATAAGCTTAATTATGAAAGGAATGGCGTTATGAAAAAGTTCAAAAATACTAAGCTGCACAGAGTTATGGGCGGCAAGGGAATGTACATTACTTTGGGAGCGTGTATTCTCGCAGTAGGCGGAGCGGGAATTGCCGCTTACAACAAGGCCGTGACCAAAATAAACGATAACCTGACATTCTCTATTCCGGATACCAGTATCGTTCAGAAGGAGCAGCAGGCGGATAAGAAGCAGAGCGGCGTTGAAAAAGATGACAGCAGTTCAATGAGTGACGAAATGCAGGAGCTTTTGTCAACTCAGCCCAACGTTATGCCCGTCAACGGAGAAGTTATCAATCCTTTCAGCAACGGCGAGCTTGTTAAATCAAAAACCCTCGGCGTATGGAAAACTCATGACGGCGTTGATATTGCTTCTGATACCGGTACTCAGGTAAAGTCTATGAACAGAGGAGAGGTAACTAAGATATGGGATGACCCTCTATGGGGCAACTGCGTTACGATCGATCACGGCGACGGTATTATAGGTCATTACTATAACCTATCTTCAGCCGTAACAGTAGAAGAGGGCGATAAGGTAGAATCGGGACAGGTTATAGGAGCGATAGGCGATACCGCACAGATAGAGGCGGCTGAGGTTTCTCATCTTCATTTCGGGCTGAAAAGAAACGGCGAGTGGATAGATCCTATTAATTTCATTGACCCTAACAGCAATAAATAATACTTCCGGTATGTAATTCCGTCGTTCGGTTTACACAGAGTTCATAATTGTATGCTATTCTGTAATAAGTAAACCGAAAGGCGGAATTTTTATGTTTACTGTTATGGTAGTTGAGGACGACAATAATACACGCAGGCTTACAGCGGACGTTCTGGAGGAGAACGGCTATAAAGCTGTTTTGGCGAAGGACGGCATTGAAGCGCTTGAAATAATGGACGAAAAGCATATTGATCTTATCATAATGGATATAATGATGCCAAGAATGGACGGCTACGAGCTTACTAAACAGCTGAGAAGTGCGGACTGCAATATTCCGATACTTATGGTAACCGCCAAGGAAGCTATCAGCGACAAGAAGAAGGGCTTTATAATCGGTACGGACGATTATATGGTAAAGCCTGTCGACGAGGAAGAAATGCTGCTGAGAATATCTGCGCTGCTGAGAAGATCGCAGATTGCAAACGACCATAAAGTAACCGCTGGAGATACCGTTTTTGATTACGATACTCTGACAGTTATACACGGCGCGCAGAAAACAGAGCTGCCTTTAAAGGAATTTATGCTTATATATAAGCTTCTTTCATACCCAAATAAAATATTCACAAGACGTCAGCTTATGGACGAGATATGGGATATGGCGTCTGATACCGACGAAAGAACGGTAGACGTACACGTTAATCGGCTTAGGGAGCGATTTAAAGACAACTGCGATTTTGAGATAGTTACCGTCAGAGGATTGGGTTATAAGGCGGTGAAAACAGGTGAATAAACGCTCTGTAGACAGGCTGCTGTTCAAAAAGCACCGCTCTATCAATTTCTGCGCTGTACTGCTTGTATTTTCTATAATGATAATTGCGGGTATACTGACCTTTATTTCAGTAATTCTTTTCAGGCATTTCGGGCATTTTCCCAATAGATTCGAGGCGCCGCTGGTGATGATGTTTATAGCGCTCTGCGTCAGCGTTGTGATAGGCACTTTTCTATCAGTATTTGCAACACGCTCAATACTTAAGCCTATTAACGATATGCAGAAGGCGATGAAAAAGGTTGAAAGCGGCGATTTTTCCGTTCGGGTTTCAAGAAAGGAAACCTACGGAGAAATAGACGAGCTGGTAAAAAGCTTTAACTGCATGGTCGAGGAGCTGAACGGTATCGAAATGTTCCGTGAGGACTTCATAAACAGCTTTTCCCATGAGTTCAAGACTCCGATAGTTTCAATTCAGGGGTTTGCAAAACAGCTTAAAAAGGACAGCCTTTCGGAGGATAAAAAGCGGGAATACATAGATATAATAATTTCCGAATCAAAGCGTCTTACAAATCTTTCTTCAAATATACTTCTTTTGAACAAATTTGAAAATCAGCAGTTTATAACCGATACTGCGGATTTTTACCTTGACGAACAGATACGAAGCTGTATTCTTCTGCTCGAAAAACAGTGGTCAAAGAAAAATATTGAGTTTGATATAGAACTTGAGCCTGTTCTTTACAACGGCAATCAGGAAATGCTTTCTCAGGTCTGGGTCAATATTTTGAATAATTCAATTAAATTCAGTCCTCAAAATACCACAATTACAGTACGTACTTCTGTAAAAGATAATAAAATACGGATAGATATATGTGACTGCGGCGAAGGTATGGACGAAAACACTATCAATCATATATTTGAACGGTTTTATCAGGGAGATTCCGCTCATGCTTCAGAGGGCAACGGTCTGGGACTTCCTGTTGTTAAAAGAATAGTAGAGCTTTGCGGCGGAACGATAAGAGTTGAGTCGCAGAAGGGAAGGGGCACTGTATTTTCAGTATTCCTCAACGTTCAGAAATAGTTTTAAATATAAACATCAGCAGCAGAAATATGATTATATATGGAGAAGGGCGGAAGCAAAGAATTGCTACCGCCCTATTTTTCCGTTGATTTGCTGATACAGACGTATCTGTCAGCCGAGAATATTTGAATATCATTCTCCTAATCTGAGCATTTCGTCGATACATACTCTTGATTCTGCAATTTCTTCAGCTGTCATAAGTATTTCAAATGCATCTCCGCCGCCGATTCCTAAGCATGAATTGTAAACGTCCATTAGCGTCGTAAGCTTCATGTTGGGACAGAGAATTTTTTTGGAAAGAATATAAAATTTCTTTTCCGGACATTCATACTGTAAATGCTCCGCAATACTTATCTCTGTTCCTATTATAAATTCCTTTGCTTCTGAATTTTTGGCAAAGCTCATTATTCCGGCGGTAGAGCCGACATAATCAGCCTGCTCCGAAACTGCGGGAACGCATTCCGGGTGAACCAGCACAAGTGCATCAGGGTGCAGACGTCTGGCTTCCGTTACTTCACTTGGATCTACTGCAGCGTGGACAGGACAGCCGCCCTGCAAAAGCTTTATATCCTTTTCAGGTACATTTTTCTGAACGAACGCTCCTAGGTTGCAGTCGGGTATAAACAGAATTTTTTCTGCGTCCATAGCCTTTACTATCTTTACAGCCGACGAGGATGTTACGCAAACGTCGCATACGGCTTTTAACCTTGCGGTCGTATTTATATATGCGACTACTTTTCTGTCAGGCTCTCGTTTTTTGATCGCTTTTATCATTTCAGGTTCCATCTGCTCCGCCATAGGACAGCCTGCCATAGGATTCGCAAGAAAGACCCTTTTGTCCGGAGAAAGCATTTTAGCTGTTTCAGCCATAAAATGAACTCCGCAGAATAAAATATTCTTATTTTTGACCTTTGAAGCGTCAACGCTGAGCTTATATGAATCTCCTGTAAAATCTGCGATTTCGACTATCTCCCGTGCCTGATAGCTGTGCGCCAGAATACAAATATCCTTTTCCCTTTTCAGCTCAATGATCAGCTGCTGAATATCCTTTATCATAACCTATCACCCAATATATAAAATTCGACATATACTTATTTAATTATACTATATATTAAGGGTATTGTCAACTGCTGAAAAGACTTAAGAAGTTATTCCTCCGCGGAACATAAAATACGTCAGCAGAATTTGACTTTCAATTCATTCCATGCTATAATAAACTATAATGGAATAGTATACTTATCTCAGAGAGGAAATACAATAAATGAATGAGAAAAATATCAGAAATTTCTGTATAATAGCCCATATAGACCACGGAAAATCCACGCTTGCCGACAGAATATTGGAACAGACCGAAACTGTAGCTCTGCGCGATATGGAAAATCAGCTGCTTGATAATATGGATATTGAGCGCGAACGCGGAATTACTATAAAGGCTCGTGCTGTCCGTCTGAATTATCATGCCGATAACGGTGAAGACTATGTGTTTAATCTGATAGATACCCCTGGTCATGTTGACTTTAACTATGAGGTATCTCGTTCTCTTGCCGCATGCGAGGGGGCGGTGCTTGTCGTGGACGCTTCTCAGGGAATAGAGGCTCAGACGCTTGCAAACACATATCTTGCTATAGAACATGATCTTGAGGTCGTTCCGGTCGTTAATAAGATCGATCTTCCGTCAGCCGATCCTGAAAGGGTCTGTGCCGAGGTCGAAAATGTGATCGGTATTCCTGCTATGGATGCGCCGAGAGTTTCCGCAAAAATGGGAATCAATATTCATGAGGTTTTAGAGAGGGTAATCAAGGATATTCCATGCCCTAAGGGCAGTGAATCCTCTCCGCTTAAAGCGCTTATCTTTGACAGCTATTACGATTCCTATAAAGGCGTAATTATTTTTGTAAGAGTAAAAGAAGGTCACGTTAGGGTTGGCGATAAAATTAAGCTTATTGCGACAGGCGCAGAGTTCCAGACTACTGAGATAGGCTATATGGGCGCTACCGACCTGGTTCCTGTTGGAGAACTTCATGCCGGCGAGGTAGGCTATATTGCCGCTTCGATAAAGTATATAGGAGATACTCAGGTCGGTGATACCGTAACGAATGCCGACTGCCCCTGCTCTGAGCCGCTTGCAGGCTATAAAAAAGTAAATCCTATGGTTTATTCCGGAATATATCCTGCGGACGGAGCAAAGTATCCCGATCTTAGGGACGCCCTTGAAAAGCTTATGCTTAACGATGCGTCGCTGTCATATGAGCCTGAAACGTCAGTTGCTCTCGGTTTCGGCTTCCGCTGCGGCTTTCTTGGACTGCTTCATATGGAGATAATTCAGGAACGGCTTGAAAGAGAATATAATCTTGACCTTATTACTACCGCTCCGTCGGTTATTTATAAGGTAAATCTTACCGACGGCAGCACTGTTTATATAGATAATCCTACCAATTATCCCGATCCTGCGCTTATCGCTTCTGCGGAGGAGCCTATGGTAAAAGCCGATATTCTTACCCCCTCGGAGTTTGTGGGAAATATTATGGAGCTTTGTCAAGACAGGCGGGGAGTTTTCAAAAATATGACCTATCTTGATGAAACCCGTGTAGAGCTGCATTATGAGCTGCCGCTGAATGAGATAGTTTATGACTTTTTTGACGCACTGAAATCCCGTACGAAGGGTTACGCTTCTTTCGATTATGAAATGAAAGGCTATTCGCCCAGCAAGCTCGTTAAGCTGGATATTCTTCTTAACGGCGAGGTCGTAGACGCACTTTCCTTTATTGTTCATGTTGATAAGGCATATGCCAGAGGAAGAAGAATTGCCGAGAAGCTGAAAGAAAATATCCCGAGACAGCTATTTGAAGTGCCTATACAGGCGGCGATCGGAGGAAAAGTAATTGCCAGAGAAACCGTAAAGGCAATGCGTAAGGACGTGCTTGCAAAGTGTTACGGAGGAGATATTACCAGAAAAAAGAAGCTGCTTGAAAAGCAGAAAGAGGGCAAAAAGAGAATGCGCCAATTAGGTTCTGTCGAAGTTCCGCAGGAGGCGTTTATGTCGGTGCTGAAGCTTGACGATTAATTGTCAGAATAGTAAATAATCCTGCATAGGGGAAACAGATATGAAAATGAAAATTTGTCCCAAATGTGAAGGGATCTTTGCAGAAACAAAGTACATATGCCCCGACTGCGGGTGCATATTAGAATCCGATGATAATGTTACGTATAAGAAGTTAAAAAGAAATCTAAAAAGAATGAGCAGTCGTGCCGTAGATCTTTCGCCTGACAGAGCAGAGCTTGTATTGTGCCTGATACTTGCAGTTCAGAGTATACTTTACCTGATCGTTTCTACTTTGATCAAAAAGGCTGATATAGTAAATAGTCTTTATCTGTCTGCTTTAGATCTTCTTATCATAATATCGGTTGTGTTTAAGGGTTTTCTTTATAGAACATTCTCCTGGAAAAGTTTTATTACCAGGCTCAAAGGCGGTGATAAGGAAAAAGTGTATCCGTCTTTTTTTGAAAGCTTTCTGAGAAAGACAGCTTTGATCTTTTGGACGGTATTTTCTTCATCTCTGATCTTGCTTTCCTTTATGCCTGTTTGACAGCGGAAAACTTTAATAGATGTTAGATAGGAGTAAAAAATGGCTTTGCTTTTGAAAAACAAGAATTTATTTCATAAGCTTGCTCCGCTCTGGGCAGTTCTGGTTACCGCTTTATATTTTTGCGGCTGCTGGTACGCTTATTTTTACTGTGCAAGCACTGAAACCGCATATTATTTTAATACCTATGTAAAATACGGTCTGTGGGTCGTTTATGAGCTTATTTTCTTTTTCAGCTTTGCTGCAAATAATGCGACTGAATTTGCACGTCATGTGATGTATTATTTCTTATCGGCAGGAATAGGTGCGGCAGTATTATATTTCTGGATCGACAGAGTATTTGCTCCTGATATGTCGCAGGCTTACTGGCAGATAGTATATTATCTTTACAATAGCTATCATATCGAGGTCTTCAGAAGTATTGCGGTTGACTTGCTGGGTCTTGTACTTTTCGGAGGAGTTTTCTGTGCGGTGAAATACAAAAAGAATAATGGCGCTTGGATAAGAAAACATATACGCTGAACGCCGCAGATATAAAAGGAGATATTTATGGAAATTGCTGTTGCCGCCGCAGTAATATTGGTTCTTTGTCTGTGTCTTGGAGTAAGTCTGAAAGTTTTATCTGAGATCCTGCTTGCGGCCTTGTTTATCATAACCGCAGCCATGACATTGTTTTTTATTTTCAGCCTTTATAATATACTTACGTCAAAGCGCAGCAAAGGGGTGTTTCTGCGTATTGCAAAGGAAGAAAAGAACCGCTTTGACGCTGCTTTTTATCTTGTGGACGGACAAGAATATCCCAATGCGTTCCCATGCGAGGTAATAATGCGCGGCAGGCTTTACAGAGCCGGCAGGGAATCAACTTTGTATCTTTGTACCAGAAAACACTGTGTATATGATAAAAACGCCGCAGCCGCAGTAGCCGCCGGAATTATTTCCTGCCCTTTGCTTATTGCTGTTCTTATAATTTGCTCAGACATATTTTTATAACAGAAGATAAAGAAAGGACTCAATATGAACGATTTGCCGAAATCAATGAAATACTCGCTTATATTCGGACTTGGCGGAGCTGTTCTGCTTCCGTTGATTTATGAGGTATACGCAAACGCTTCCAGGACTTTTGCGGTTTTGCTGCTGATATGCTGGTCAGTATTTGCAGGGATAAAGTTCTCAATGCTGAAATTCAGAGCAGCAGCCGTAGGGATCGCTGCCTGTCTTGCCTACAGCGGAATACTGGGACTTATCTGCTATGTAATAATACATCCAGCAGCGGTAAGCTTTATAGGAAGCCGTTCCGTCTACTTTCAGCTTGGTCTTGAAGAACAGATGTGGTTCGTACTTTATGCGGCTCTTATACTTCTGGGAATGTTTGCTGTTTGCTTTGCCAAGTACGGTGTATGCGCGGCCGTAAGACATATACGCGGCAACAGTGAAAAGGCGGCTTTGTATATAGAGGACGCTTTTAAAGACGGCGAAGAAAGCAAATGACGGGTATTTATATTCACGTTCCGTTTTGTCTTAGAAAATGTCCTTACTGCGATTTTTATTCGGTCAGGTGGAGTGCGGAAGCTGCAAATGCATATGTAAACGCTGTTCTGCGGAATATTGAAAGTTATGCGGAATACTGTCTGAGCGCTGATACGATTTATTTCGGAGGAGGAACACCGTCCCTTCTTACTGCGGAGCAGATAAACAGCATTTTAAGTGCTGCGGATAAAAGTTTTAATCTGTTGAATCCTGAAATTACAATAGAGTGCAATCCGTCCTCTTCTTATTATGAAAAGCTTTATGATTACCGTTCAGCCGGAGTAAACAGGCTGTCCTTCGGAGTGCAGTCGGCGGACGATTCAGAGCTTAAAGGCTTGGGTCGGCTTCATACCTTTGAAAGAGCCTGTATAGCTGTTAACGGTGCAGTCAAAGCCGGGTATAACAATATATCCTGTGATATAATGCTGGGACTGTGCGGACAGTCGCTTGATTCTCTTAGATACAGCGTAGAGCGTATAAGCAGTCTGCCTGTATCCCATATTTCTGCTTATATGCTGAAAATAGAAGAGAATACGCCGTATAACTGCGCTGAAGTCAAAAACTCAGCTGCCGATGACGAGCTTATGAGCGATATGTATCTTAATATGATTAATATTCTTGAAGACAGAGGATTTATGCAGTATGAGATCTCAAATTTTGCAAAGCCGGGAATGGAAAGCCGTCATAATCTTAAATACTGGCAGGGAGAGGAATATATAGGTATCGGACCTGCGTCACATTCTTTTTTCTGCGGAAAGAGGTATAAGTGTCCTGACGATATAGAATCATTTATTGAAAGCAGGCAGCAGTCAAAGGAAATCACCGAAGAATCTCCGAATAAGCTTGAGGAATACATTATGCTCGGACTTAGACTGAAAAGGGGCGTACTTATAAGCAGGATAGCGGAGCTTGGAGGAAATAATATTGCGTATAAAGCGGCAGAACAGGCAGGCGTTCTAGAAAAGCACGGGTTGTGTATATTCAATGGGGAACGGATATATCTCACTCCTGAGGGCTTTTTGGTGTCCAATGAGATTATTGCGCGTTTTTTGGATCTGTAATAGTTAATATGTCTAAATATTTGTGTGTATTGTTGTGCAGGTATACAATATAAGATCAAGTTCCTTGCACTTTTTCAGAAAAAATGATAAAATAAAATAGAACGCATTTTGTATTGTGTATTTTGATTGGAGTTTTTTATGAAAAAGCTTTTGATTTTATTTGCCGCTGTATTAACGGCGACAGCCTTCTCATCCTGCGGAAAAAGCGGAGAGAAAGAAGAGATCGCAGTTCCGATACTTGAAACCAAGGACGTAACATATAAGACCGAAAGAGCTGAAGTATCCGATATATCTGAAAAGTATTACCAGAAAGGCAGCTACGGATACCCGTACTATGAATTTGTGTCGTTCAAAGCGAGCGGACAGATCGAAACATTGAATGTCGAAACAGACACCGAGGTAAAAAAAGGAGATCTGCTTTGCGCTTTGAATACTGACGATCTTCAGGAGCAGATAGAGGAAAAAGAGGTATATCTAAAACAGGCAGAGAAAACCCTTGAAACCCTGAGGACAAACGGCGGTTCAGCTGATGAAATAAAGTTTGCTCAGATAGATCTGGAAATACAGCAGCTTGAATACGACCATCTTGTATCCTCTCTCGACGACTATAACGTATACGCTCCCTGCGACGGAGTATTTAATATTATGACAGGCGATGACCGCAGGCAGGAGCTTAACGTATATTCATATGTTAATAAGGGGCAGATTTTTGGTTTTGCCGCCGACAGATCACAGGAATATCTTTGCTGTGAGATATATGATAATCCGCTTAATAACGTAAATTTCGGCACTAAGGTACTGCTTGAACAGGGAGCTAATTCGTGCGGCGGCACAGTTACGGATATAATCCGCAACGAAAACGGTGAATATTCCACATATATTTATGTTATAACTCCCGATGAAGACGGAGAGCTTTTTGATTTCGGAGAAATACAGGTCTGCTTTGACGTTTATTCGAGGCTTGATACTGTCGTAGTTTCCAAAAAAGCCGTTAAGACAATCGGGGAGAGAACCTTTGTAAATCTGCTTATAGACGGAGTTAAGGTTGAGCAGGATGTTGAGCTTGGAATAGAGGACGGAGAAAGAGTTGAGATCCTCAGCGGATTAACCGGCGGAGAAGAGCTTATTCTCAACTGAGATCGTAAAATTGTACAAAAATACTGCTGTATCTCAGCGGTAAAGTCCAATATATATAGAAAATGGCGGATAAGGCTAAAACCGCTTGATTTTTCGATCAGAATAGTATAAAATTATTTATATGTGTAAGGACTGAAAAAGTCCGAAGCAAAAAACGGAGATATATCTAGGAGGATTTTCAGATGAAGGACGTTCTGTCTAATATATGGGTGAAACGCTGTGTTTCAATTTTCAATGTAGCGTATTTTGCTGTAATAGTGCTGCTGACATATGCAACCTTTCTCTATAAGCTTGAATTTGCGGAAGGAATGCAGGCATCTTTTTTTCTGATTTATACCTTCGCAAGTCTTGTATTCCTTATTCTTATGCTTTATACTAGAAATCAGCCTATCACTAAGCTTCTGAGCGTGCTTATGCTTCCGGTAGTGTTTTTTATGATACTGTTCAATATGGGCATATGGGTGCTGATAATTCCGCCTTTTATTGTTGCTATTGTAATGTTTTTTGCAGCAGGCAATAACGAAAATGTAAAGGTAATTATGGGAACTATATATCTTCTGCTTTATGTACTCGGACTTGTTGCTTATTTTGTGCTGAATATGCTTTTCGGAGGTTCTTCCGTTGAAACCGTACTGGATATGAATATAGATCCTTCCGGAAAGGTTTACAGCAGGTACAGCGATCAGGCAGAAAAGCTAGCGGAAGTAACTGATGAGAAAAACGCTATTTCGCCCGACGGAAAATATAAATTTTATCTTGTAGACGTGCAGGACAGCGATAAGGGTGCGGTCAAGATTTATGTTGAGCCTTACGGTGAGGATATTGAACTTAAATTTTTTACTCTTAAACAGAAGGGCATAAGAAAAACTATTACCAATAAAGGCATAAGAGGAATAATTCCTGATGTCGGCTGGTCTGTAAGAACTAATGATTCAGGCAAAAAGGAGCTTATAGTACAGTACCGACTTGCGGACGGCGGAGAACTGAAGGAAGGCTCGGTTTCAAATATGCCTGATAAGCAGTATCTTGACTTCCTGGGAATTTCATAATATATCTGTTATAAAAAAATCCGTTTGACATTACTTCGTCAAACGGATTTTTTATTTTAAGTATCATGCTATTTTTGACTTCAGAGCTTTGATCAGCTCTCCTACCTTTTCTGGTGATTCTTTGCCGTATTCCGCAGCCACATCTACTACAGCGCTTCCTACTATCACGCCGTCGCAGTAGGAAGATATATGCTCAGCCTGTTCGGCGTTCGATATTCCGAAGCCTATACAAGCAGGGCAGGTTATTTCGGAACTTTGCAGAGGCGCTGTAAGCTCGCTGAAATCAGTGGAAAACTCGTTTCTCTTTCCGGTAACTCCGAGAGAGGATACGATATAAAGAAATCCCTTCGACTCCTTTGCTATCATTTTTACTCTTTCATGAGAGGTAGGCGCGACAAGATTTATAGAATATATGCCGTATTTATCGGCATAAGGCATAATTTCCCCCCGTTCTTCAAAAGGCAGGTCGGGTACTATTACTCCGTCGATCTCACAGTCCGAGCAAAGCCTGAAAAACCTTTCAGTACCGTATCTGAAAATAGTATTTACATACATCATAAGAAGTATCGGCTTATCTGTTTTCTTTCGTATGGATCTAACGGTATCAAATATCTTATCCAGCGTAGTTCCGTTTTCCAGCGAACGCATACTGGCTTTCTGAATAGTCGGACCCTCGGCTATCGGATCAGAAAACGGAACTCCCAGTTCAACTATATCCGAGCCGTTTTCAAACATAGAAAGAACGCATCTTTCGGTAGTTTCCATGTCCGGATCGCCTGCTGTTATAAATGTTATAAGTGCTTTTTTATTATCTTTTTTAAGCTGCTCAAAGCATATGTCTATTCTATTCTTCATTTATTTCTACCTCCCTGTAGCGGGCGACGGAATATACGTCCTTATCGCCTCTTCCTGAAAGATTAATTACTAATATCTGATCTCTGTTCATTTTCGGAGCAATTTTCAAAGCAGCGGCTACTGCGTGGGACGATTCAATTGCAGGTATAATACCCTCGGTTTTGGACAGGTATTCAAATGCGCAGACAGCTTCCTCATCGGTAATGCTTACATATTCAGCGCGTCCGACAGATCTCAGATAAGCGTGTTCAGGGCCTACTCCTGGATAATCCAGCCCTGCTGAAATCGAGTATACGGGGTCGATCTGACCGTATTCGTTCTGAAGAAACAGCGATTTCATTCCATGGAAGATTCCTGTTGTTCCTTTAGCCATAGTTGCGGCGTGAAGACCTGTATCTACGCCTCTGCCTGCCGCTTCCGCTCCGACCAGACGTACCTGCTTATCCTCAATAAAATTATAAAAAGCTCCCATTGCATTTGAGCCGCCGCCTACGCAGGCTACAACACAGTCGGGAAGTCTGCCTTCCTTTTCGGTTATCTGAGCTTTGATCTCTTCAGAAATGATCTTCTGAAAATCCCTTACCATTTCAGGGTATGGATGAGGTCCCATTACCGAGCCTATACAGTAAAAGGTGGTTTCAACGTTTGTACACCAATCTCTGAAAGCTTCGTTTATGGCGTCCTTCAATGTTGCCGTACCGCTGTCTACAGCATGGACCTTTGCCCCCAGCAGATTCATTCTGTAAACATTGAGCGACTGACGCCTTGTATCCTCAGAGCCCATATAGATCTCACATTCTAGTCCGAATAAAGCGCAGACGGTTGCCGTTGCAACGCCGTGCTGTCCTGCTCCGGTTTCTGCAATAATACGCTTTTTACCCATCTTTTTGGCAAGCAGGATCTGTCCCAAAACATTGTTTATTTTATGAGAGCCGGTGTGGTTCAGATCCTCCCGCTTTATATAAATTTTTGCTCCTCCAAGATCCCTTGTCATCTTGTCGGCATAATACAGCATAGACGGCCTGCCGGCATAATCTCTGTAAAGCGTTTTAAGCTCCCTGATAAATTCCGGGTCGTTTTTGTATTTGCTGTAGGCGGCTTCCAGTTCGTGTACGGCGTTCATAACGGTTTCCGGTACATACTGTCCTCCGTATTCGCCGAATCTTCCGATCTTACTCATTTATATCCCTCTTTCATTTAATTTTTTAAGCTGTTCAAATATCTTTTTTATTTTTTCTTCGTCTTTATATCCGTCAGTTTCTACGGAGCTTGAAAAATCTACTCCGTAAGGCTGAATATCGTCAACAGCCTGAATAATATTTTTCGGGCTAAGACCTCCGGCTAGAAAGAACGGCTTTGTGATTTTCGCATTCTTGATAATTTCAGCATCCACACGTTGTCCTGTTCCTCCGTAAGCTGACTGTGAGTAGCTGTCTATTACCAGCTTGCATACGGGAAGCTCGCAGGCGGCTTCAATTTCAGCTGATGTCCGCACTCTTACCGCTTTCCATATCTCGCAGCTACAGCTTTCGGAAAGCTTTGAAATATATGAGCGGTCCTCGTCACCGTGAAGCTGTATAATATCAAGCATATCTGAGTAATATTTCAATATATTTTCAGGCGGTTCATTAACAAAAACGCCTACACGCTTTATATCCCGATCAAGACAGCTTTCAAGTTTACAGAATGCACCAAATTCTACTGTTCTTTTAAAGCCGTCTGAAAGAATGAAGCCTGCGTAATCGGGACGGTATCTGTTGATATAATGTATATCATCAGCCCTGCGCATACCGCAGACTTTGATTTTTACCATTTAAACGCCCTCCCTCAGAGAAGTCAGGGTCTTGCTTATATTACCGCTTCGCATAAGCGTTTCTCCTACAAGAACGGCGTCCGCACCAAGAGAGCGTACAAGCTTCATATCGGAATTGGTTTTTATTCCGCTTTCCGAAACAAGTATTTTTTCAGATGAGACCTTTTCTTTAAGTCTTTCTGTAGTATTTAAATCAACCTTAAAAGTTTTCAGATTTCTGTTGTTTATTCCAATAATATTGATATTCATGCAGGAAATTTTATCAAGCTCCTCCTCGTTATGAACCTCTGCTAGACATTCAAGGCCAAGTGATAAAGCAAGCTTATTAAGATAGTCGATCTCAGCTGATGAGAGGACTGCGGCAATAAGCAGTACAGCGTTCGCTCCTATATATTTCGCCTCGTATATCTGGTAGCTGTCGAATATGAAATCCTTACGCAGGATCGGCAGCTTTACTGTGCTGCGTATTTTACTCAGATATTCAGACGAGCCTTTGAAGTAGGATTCCTCTGTAAGACATGAGATAGCGTCAGCTCCCGCTTTTTCATATTCCGCAGCTGTATATACCGGATCAAAATCAGATTTTATGATACCTTTTGAGGGACTTGCTTTCTTCACTTCGCATATAACCGCCAGTCTGTCTTTTTTTAATGCTTTTGAAAACGAGATAACAGGCATTTCCGAGCGTTCGGCAAGTTTTTTCATCTCGTCGGGGGAAATTCTGCTTTTTTCTTGCTCAAGCTGTATTTTTCTTTTTATAATTATATCGTCGAGTATCATTATCGGCTCCTTCCGTTCAGGCTCGGTTTGTAAACGCTGCAAGCTCGTGCAGTTTATCAAGCGCCCTTCCGCTTTCAACAGATTCTCTGGATTTTTCGATTCCTTCTCCGATCGTTTCGGCAGCTCCGCAGACATAGAGCGCAGCTCCTGCGTTGAGGAGAACTATATCTCTTCTTGAATCCTTGATCGCTCCGCTTAGTATTCCAAGGGTGATTTTGGCGTTTTCCATTGCGTTTCCGCCTACTATCGAAGCTTTGCTGCCGATCCTTAGACCGAAGTCTGTAGGAGATATTTCATATTTTATGATTTTTCCTTCCTTTACTTCGCATACGGTAGTTGGGGCGGAAATTGAAAATTCATCAAGATTGTCATTTCCGTAAATAAGCAACGCACGTTTTATTCCCAAATTCATCAGAACCTTTGCCATTGTTTCAAGCAGTGAAGGGTCGTATACTCCCAGAACCATGTAATCTGCTTTTGCCGGATTTGCAAGAGGTCCAAGTATATTGAATACCGTTCTTACTCCTATCTGTCCTCTTACAGGCCCTACGAAACGCATTGCAGAATGGTAGCTCTGAGCGAAAAGAAACGACAAGCCTACTTCGTTCAGACAGGCTTCGGCTTTGGCTGGAGTAGACGTTATTTTTACTCCGAGCGCTTCGAGAACGTCTGCGGCTCCGCTTTTTGAGGAAACGCTTCTGTTGCCGTGTTTAGCTACCTTCTGTCCTGCTCCTGCTATTACAAAGGAAGCAGTTGTAGAAATATTGAAGCTGTTTGAAAGATCTCCTCCTGTTCCTACGATGTCCAATACAGGAGTATCGGGGCTGACTACCGCCATTTTCTGACGCATTACCTTTGCAAAGCCGGTGATTTCCTCTATAGTTTCCCCTCTCATACGCATTGCCGTAAGAAGAGTAGCTATCTGCGCTTCGGTTGCCCGGTCGCTCATAATTATATCCATAGCCTTGTAAGCCTCGTCTTCGGTAAGCGATTGTCCGTCAACGACCTTTTTCAGACAGTCTTTAAGCTCGGTTCTTTTAGCCGCAGGTATTGAGGGCGCTTTTGATAAATTTGTCTTTATTCCGGCAATATTATTTAGAAAGTTTGAGATAATGCTTTCACCGGCATCTGTTAAAATAGACTCAGGATGAAACTGAACTCCGTAGGTAGGATGATCCCTATGCCGCAGCGCCATTATCTGCGAATTATCATCGGCGGCTATGACCGAAAGACAGGAGGGAAGAGTTACGCTGTCTACGATAAGCGAATGGTATCTTGCGGCTGTGATCTCCTCCGGTAGCCCTGTAAACAGTGGGGCGGAGGTATTGATCTTTATATCAGTCTGCTTGCCGTGGAGAGGTTCTTTTGCATGAATGATTTTTCCTCCGAAGGCTTCAGCTATAGCCTGATGTCCAAGACAAACGCCTAAGATCGGGATCTTTCCGCTGAATTTCCTGATTGCTTTTACTGAGATACCTGCCTGAGCCGGATAGCATGGGCCGGGGGAAATAATTATAGCCTGCGGATCCATTTGCTCAATTTCACTTAATGTTATTTCATCGTTACGCACTACTTTTATATCATGATATAATACGCCGACTGCCTGATATAGATTGTAGGTAAAGCTGTCGTAGTTGTCAATTAATAAGATCATTGCTGCGTCCTCCTGTTTATTTTATTTTACAAATTTATCGGTAAAGGATTTGTCGGTGAAATAGTCAATACCGATTGCGGCTCTTATTTCCGAAACAGTCCGGCTCGAAATCTCAATTGCGTGATCTGTACCTTTTTTAAGAATTTCCAGCAGATATGTTTTATTCTTTTCATAATCCTGCCTTCGTTTTCTGATAGGAGCTAGAAATTCCTGCATTACATTATTAAGGAGTTTCTTGCATTTTATATCGCCGAGACCTCCGCGGCGGTAATGTTCCTTCATTTCAGAAAGATTCTGATATTCGGGCATATACTCTGCGAAAACCTCATCTGTGCAGAAAGCGTCCAGGTAGCTGAATACGGGATTATTTTCAGTGTGTCCCGGATCGTTTACGCCTATATGCAAAGGATCTGTATACATATCCATGATTTTTTGACTAACAGTGTTTTCATCATCTTTAAGAAAAATACAATTGCCAAGTGATTTACTCATTTTTGTATTTCCGTCAGTACCGGGCAGTCTGCTGCAGCTTTCGCTGTCCGGAAGAACCGCTTCAGGTTCTACCAGAACATCACATTTATAAATTCTGTTAAAGCTTGAAACAATTTCTCTTGTCTGCTCCAGCATAGGAAGCTGATCGTCTCCTACAGGAACGTATTTTGCCTTAAAAGCGGTAATGTCCGCAGCTTGGCTGATAGGATAGGTCATAAAGCCGACGGGAAGATCTCTTTCAAAATTTCTCAGCTTTATTTCATTCTTTATAGTAGGGTTTCTTTCAAGTCTGGCTAATGTAACAAGATTTGAATAGTACATGGGCAGCTCGTAGAGGGCAGGGACATGAGATTGAACAAAAATAGCTGTAACAGCCGGATCAAGACCGACTGCAAGATAATCAAGCGTTACCTCAAGAATGTTCTGTCTGATTTTTTCAGGATTATCAGCGTTGTCGGTAAGCGCCTGCAAGTCGGCTATCATTACAAAAGGCTGATAATTTCCGGTATTCTGCATTTGGATTCGTTTTTTTAGCGAGCCTACGTAATGCCCTAGGTGAAGCGCTCCTGTCGGTCTGTCGCCTGTTAAAATAATTTCTTTATTCATACTAGAAATATCTCATCATAATTTTGCTGCTTCTTCAATGGCGTTTATAACGGCTTTCGCTTTATTGACTGACTCTTCATATTCATTTTCCGATATGCTGTCTGCAACTACTCCTCCTCCTGCCTGAACATAAGCTTTTCCGTTTCTGAAAAGTACGGTTCTTATTGCAATACAGGTATCAATACTGCCGTCGAACGCAAGATATCCTACCGTTCCTCCGTAAAGTCCGCGCCTTACTGTTTCCAGCTCGTCGATAATTTCCATAGCTCTTACCTTAGGAGCACCTGAAAGCGTTCCTGCGGGAAGCAGAGCCATAAGAGCGTCCAGTGGTTTTTTGTCTTTCCTGAGCGTTCCCTTTACGTTTGAAACAAGATGCATTACTTTTGAATACCGCTCTACTATCATATAATCCGTTACATTTACTGAACCGAACTCTGAAACCTTACCAATGTCGTTTCGTCCGAGATCTACCAGCATCGTGTGTTCAGCGCGTTCCTTTGGATCGCTGATGAGTGCGGCTTCATTTCTGATGTCTTCTTCCATTGTTTCACCGCGTTTTATCGTTCCGGCAATGGGACGGGTTATTACTGTTCTGTCGTTGACAGAAACAAGCATTTCCGGTGACGCTCCTGCAATCGAGTACTCCTTGCTGCTGAAATAGTAAAGATACGGAGACGGATTGGTGGAACGAAGCATTCTGTATACGTCAAAGCTGTCGGGAGGGTTGTCAATTTCAAAACGCTGAGACGGAACTATCTGAAAAATGTCTCCGTTTCTGATATATTCTTTGGATCTTTCAACGTTTTTTAGATAAACTTCTTTTGAAATATTTGATCTGATATTGATATTTACATTATCCGAACTGATACTGACGGGCTTCGGCTGAAAGCTGTGCAGAACCCCGATAATTTCATCTTTGCGCCTTTCGCATGATGCATACTTTTCTTCAAGATCATCGGAAGCGTTTATATTCAGTATAATAACAGCTTTATTGCTTAGATGGTCATAAGCGACAAGCTCATCGAACAAATGCATATCGGCATCGGGCATATTCAGATCATCAGCAGGCGGTTCAGCCAGTGTTTTTTCAAAATATCTCACCATATCATAAGCGAAGTATCCTATAAGTCCTCCGGTCAGCTTAGGTCTGCCGTTGAATTTAGGAGCTTTATGCTGTTCTATAATATCTGAAAAGAAACTGATAGGGTCGTCAGTGCTTATGCTTACAGGTTCTTTTCCCTGCTCTTTGATAACAGCTGTATGGTCTTTAAGCGTATACCGCACTTTGGGATTGATTCCGATATATGAATATCTTCCCCATTGATCCTTGCTGTCAACCGATTCAAGAATAAAACAGTTTTCATAGCTTTCGTGCAGACAATTGAAAAGCTGAACGGGAGTAAAGGAATCTACGAGAAGCTCATAAAAAACCGGTACTGTTTTGTAGTCTTTTAATAAATCTTTTACCTGTTCAATTGACGGATACATAATAAAAACCTCCTGAAAATTTATTTGTGACGAATGATAGGGAAGATTATCAGTTTTATTCTGCCCGAAAAAATGCAATAAAAAAAGTCCTGCCGTCACAATAGCTTAACGCTATGGGACGATAGAACCGTGGTGCCACCCAATTTCCCGACGATTATAAACGCCGGCTCACAAGTACGCATTCTCGGCAATAAGCCTGGAAATCAATACCCAGTCACACTAACGCAGGAACACGCGGCGAGTGATACTTTCTGTAAAGATTTCACACTGCTCCTCACAAACCCATTCACCTGAATTTCATGTACTGATTCACACCATACATCAGCTCTCTGAAACATTCCATACAAGCTACTTACTTTTGCTCAACGGATTTAAGATATTAACTTTAAATTACTATATATTATATTCTTCCGGAAAAGATTTGTCAATAGCTGAATATTAAAAAAGTGTAAACAATAATTCCTAGGCAGTTTTTTAATTTTTAAGGTTAAAAAGCTGTTGCAATGTTAATGCTTATAGTGTATAATATTTTTATAGAAATTAATATGAAATTATTTATGAAAGGAAATATTTATGAAGCTTTATACCAATAAAAGGTATAACACAATCGCGCTGTACGCTATACTGGTCATAGCGGTGAATGTACTGATCGTTGTTGCAATTTTTAAGTTCGGCACTATTCTGAGAATTCTTTCGGCGCTTGTCGGAGTTCTTATGCCCTTGATATGGGGACTTGTTATAGCATTTCTTATGAATCCTATAATGGTAAGGCTTGAGAAGCTGTTTAATAAAAAGATAATCAAGAATCCTTCAAGAAAAAAACCGCTGCGCTGTTTGTCTATTACCGTTTCTTCGATCGTTTTTCTCGGGATCGTTGCAGGAATTATAGCGGTTATTGTACCGGAATTTATCAATAGCTTTAATGAGATCGTCAATAATTTTTCGGGATTTGTAACAAATACTCAGAAATGGATAAATAAGCTTCTGAAAAATTATCCCGAGGTTGAAAGCTTTATTTCCAATAAGCTTGTCGAATTCGGTACTGATCTAACTAAAATACAGCCTATGCTTGAAAATATTCTATCCGGAGCATGGGGCTTCGTAACGCTTGTGAAAAATTTTCTGCTTGGCTTTATTGTATCGGTTTATCTATTGTTTTCAAAGGAAACGCTTATTGCTCAGACCAAGAAGCTGTTGTTTGCGGTATTTAAAAAGCCATTCTGTGAAAAGACGCTCAGACTTGGTTCTCAGGCAAACGATGTTTTTTCCGGCTTTCTCAGCGGAAAGATAATAGATTCGCTTATCATCGGAATACTTTGCTTTATAGGACTTACTATTATAGATATGCCTTATAACGTTCTTATCAGCGTTATTGTCGGGGTAACAAATATAATACCGTTTTTCGGACCTTTTATAGGAGCGATACCGTCGGGCCTGCTTATTCTGCTTGTAGAACCGAGAAAAACCATATGGCTGCTGCTGTTTATCTTTATTCTTCAGCAATTTGACGGAAATATTCTAGGTCCAAAGATACTAGGCGATTCAACGGGACTTCCTGCGTTCTGGGTAATGATCTCGCTGTTTGTGGGAGGAGGCTTGTTCGGTTTTGTAGGAATGATAATGGCAGTACCTACCTTTGCTCTTATATACAGTCTTACAAGAGTAAGTGTTGAATCAAGGCTAAAGAAAAAGAAAATGCCTGTTTCTACTGATTATTATATTGAAAATCCCGATAAGCTGTACTCGCCTAAGCATGAAAAGAAAACTCCTCTGACTCCAGAACAGCTTGAAAAGATCATTATACCGTCAGCCGATGAGGTAAACGAGGCGGCTTCGGAAGCTGAGTATTTAGAGAGAAATGACAAGACTGAATAATAAAAACAGGCTGCTGCGTTTTTATGCGCAGAGCAGCCTGTTTTTTTATTTTTTCATGTATTTAAACTGTATGCAGATAAAATAGCCTATTGTGTAAACTACAAAAAGCATAATGACTGCATATACGGCATACTTGAACTCTGAGGACTTAGGAAAAGCTTTAGCTATTTCAAGCTTCTCTGCGGAGGCGGAACGTTCAACTTTAGATGTCGCTACAAGATCAATAGACGCTATTTCTTCACCGTTGTATATAAGCTTCATTTCGCCGAGAATATCGCCGGGCTCTACCGGAGCTACTATGTTGCTCTTAACGATAACCTTCCTTTCTACATCATCGGTAGAAATGCCTTTCGGCCATAGCTGAGTATATCCTGCGGCAGGCTTTAGGTTGACATAATCAGCATTGTCTCCGAACTCGACCGTGGCCTCGGTAACTTCGCTGTTAGGGTTTATAAAATCGGTTGAAGCGAGAGAGTTAAAAGCCCATTCGTACAGTGCAGAATGATCCAGCATATTGTAATAAATAACGTCGTCCGCATAAAAAGATTCAGGATCTTTATCGCCTTTTTTTATGTCGGCTTCAAGCTTTTCCATTGGAGCGCCCATAGTAACGGTTAGATAATTGTATCCGTCATAGCTTGCATATGAAGCAAGGCAGCGTCCTGCGGCGTCAAGAGATCCGGTTTTTATTCCTTTTACATACGGGTAGTAATAATCAGATGTAGATGAAAGCATATAGTTTGTATTAACGATAGTCGAGCCGACGGAATGATATTTTGTGGATTCCATCTGATAGCTTGGCATTGCAACAATATCCTTAAAAACATCATATTTGTCAAGAAGGTATTTGCATAGTGATGCAATATCCTTGCAGCTTGAGTAGTTCTGAGCTACGAAAAGTCCGTGTGCGTTTGAAAAGTGAGTATTTTTCAGTCCCAGCTTTTCAGCCTTCTGATTCATAAGATCGCAGAAGCCGCTTATGGAGCCTCCCAGGTTTATAGCTATAATATTTGCCGCCTCACAAGACGAAGGTATCATCAATGCAGCTAGAAGGTCGTAATAATTTACTTTTTCATTAGGCTGAATATCAGCGGTAGAGGCTCCCGTTCCGTAAAGCTCATCAAAGGCTTCGCTTCCGGCAGAAACGTAAGACGCTTTCATTTTTTTCTCACTGCCCTTGAATTCGTCAAGCAGAACAGCGGCGGTCATTATTTTTGTAAGTGAGGCGGGAGCACGTTCTTCTTCTCCGTTTATATCAACTATAACATCGCCTGTGTCCAGATTTATCATATATACCGATTCGGAATATAAAGACAAAGGTACCGGATCGCCTTTTTCGTCTACACCGGAGGTGGGAGTGAAATTAAATGCCGATACCGAATACGGAGAAAGAACGCTTATCATTAACATAAGCGCCGTTAAGAAACATATTTTATTTTTTTGCTTCATTTATATCAGAATCCTTTCGGAACAGTTTTCATAATACTTAATTATAACTCATATCTTAGGGAGTTGTAAAGCTTTCAAATGTAAATTTTGAATAATAGCTGTCATTTCTTTTGTATATAATATTATTGCCGGATTTTCCGCAGCGTTCTACTATATTCAGGTATGTAAAAATATTAAGAGCAGTCTGAGCAGCAGAACGGCTTATTCCGGCGTTATCCGCTAGGTCGTATGAAGTAAAATCCTGCGGCAGCGTTTCGGGAAGAAATATCCCGTAGTCATAAGGACTGCGTATATATATTTCATCGGTGATCCTCAGCGGGATCCTGTCGCAGCGTGACGAACCCTTTTTCCTGTCCTTTGACCAGCCGTTGAGGTATCTTATCTCTTCAACTTCAAGCAAACACAGGCAAAGGTTCATTCGCGGATTGTCGAGAGTATATTTTATCCTGTATAGCTCAGGAATTACATCGTATATCCCGCCTTTTTTGGGGGATTTTCTTCTGCCGCAGATCTCTCCGGTTTCAGTGTCGAGCCATGAAAGGTATTTAACGGCAGTGATAGGATAAACAACAGTTACATTGCAGAATTCCAGAAACCGCTCCAGCTTTTTTGTAAGCTTTGAAAAATTTCGGGTCTGTATTTCTATAACTCCGTTTTCACCTACAATATCCGCAACAAAGCCTCCTATTTTTATTTCATGGTTCTCGGTATGCGGTTCATAGTAGTTTTTAAGAACGGCGTGCAAAGTTTTTTCTCCGAGAGTACCTATACCGTTTCTGTTTCTTTCAGAATTTATGACCTTTCTGAGCGCCGTTTCAAATTTTTCACTGTCCGTAAAAGTCACCTCCGCTTATGCAGTAAATAAATTATAGCAGAGCAGAGGTTCAAAGTCAATCGGTTTAGTTTTCTGCAATGGTTATTATTCACAAAATATTTTGTATATCAGTTGATTTGTATTTCTTCTTATGATATAATATTGATACTTGATTTTTAAATTGAGGTGTTTGCTTGTTTTTGTTTATATTTGCAGCAGTACTTTTTCTTGTGCTGTACTCTATGTTTAAATATCGTGTTTTATGGGAAAAAACAAAGCTTCCATCGGCGTTTTACTGGCTGATACAGCTTGCCCTTACCGCTGTTCTTATGTATTGTATGCTGGGGAATTATGATAGGATAAGCTATCCCTTTCCTGCTGTACCTATGCTTTTTGCTTCAGCTGCTGTATTTATTATTCTAAGTTATTCGGCGGTTCTGTTTATTGTAAGAGATATATTTCTGATCTCTGCAAAGCTTCTTAAACGTTCGGAATGCAGGGCGGCAAGGATGTTAAAGAGCCGGAAATGTACAGCAGCAATACTCATATCAACATTTGTTCTCTCGATTATCGGATACGTTAATATGGGCATTGTAAGGGTTACTGAATATTCAGTTGATATAGCTAAGCCATCTGTTAACGATAAGCTTGAGATAGTAATGCTTTCAGACGCTCATATAGGAACTGCGGTCGATAAAAACGGAATTGATGAAATCGTGGCAAAAATAAACGATATGAAACCGGACGCAGTATTTCTGGCAGGAGATCTTTTTGATGAAAACACTTCTGAGGAAAACCGTCTGTATATGACTGAAAGATTTTCTGATATTAAATCAAAATACGGCGTGTATTTTTCATATGGAAATCATGAGGGCTACTTGGGTGAGGACATCAGCGGTTATTTTAAACAAGCCGGAATTACCGTTCTGGAAGATGAAGCGGTAACTATAGCCGGAGATATTTCCGTAATAGGAAGAAAGGATCTGTCCGCTGAACCGGAGGATTTGGAAAGTCTTATGAAAAGGTATTCAATTAATACAGAAAGCCCTGTCATAGTCTTAAATCATCAGCCCTCCGAACTTAAAGAAATTTCCGACTCAGGAGCAGATCTTACCCTCTGCGGACATACACACGGAGAGCAGTTTCCCTTAACCGAAGCTTTGGTTTCGTTAGCCAACGATATGGTATACGGCGTTGAGAAATTTGACTCAATGACCGCTGTAACTTCATCAGGCATAGGCGGCTGGGGAGTGCATTTTAAATTTCCCGCAAAGAGCGAGCTTGTTAAAATAACTTTAAACTTTAATAATCAGCTTGACAGAAAATAAAGAAATATGCTATAATAATTAAAATCAAATATTTTCAGGGACACGGTCTGAAAAGTTGTCAGCCTAGTAAGTAATTGGGAATCTGGTTAGAATCCGGAACAACCGTCATTACTGTGTTTGGCATTTATTTGCCATAAGTCAGAATACTCCCGTGTTCCCTAAGCGGTATCGCCGTCTTGGACGAAGAAGAAGCGCAGCCGGCTTTTACGGAGAGATTCCGTCAAAAGGACGTTTTTATTTTCGCTTATTACGGGATAGCTGCGTCTTGTTCTAAAAGTCAGTTGTGCTTTCTTTGCTTTCGGCATTGAAAGCATTTTTTATTTTGTATTTAATAGAAAGGGATCCCGAAATGAATAAGGATAATAAGACGGAATATGCATTGAATATGCTTAAAAGCAAATACTCGGAGCTTGGCAGGATTCCTATCAGGAGCGATTTTGAAAGCAGTGACGTGTGCTTTATAAAACAGAAGCTGGGACCCTGGCCCAGAGCGCTGGAGAGAGCAGGACTAAAAGAGAGCCTTAAACCTTCCGCCGCCGACAAGAGCCGGGAAAAGAGAAAACGCGCAAAGGAAAAAAGAAGAGTATTAAAATCAAACGTACAAGAATCTGATCGTTTGAAAATTGAAAAAACGGAGGAAAAACTATGAAAATAACTGCCAGAATAATATCAGCCGCAGCCGCAGCAGTAATGGCGGTATGTTCGGTATCGCTGAATGCTTTTGCTTCTGAAAAAGCCGGTAGGATCAGGATATCAGCTGTAAACAATAACTTTTCCGTATCAGACGGAGCGGCGTGGGACGGAACTCTATTTGATATATGGATAGATATAGACGGCGAAGAACCGCTGTCCGACGCAGTAATGCGGGGATTTAAAGCAAGCGGCTATTCCGTTTCGGGACTTGATGCAGGCTATGTTACGGATATAAACGGAGTCGGAACTGCAACTGCTTCAGATATGGGCGGCTGGATGTTTACTTTAAACGACTGGTTCACAAACGAAAGCCCCTCGGCTTATACGCTTTCCGACGGTGATGAGATATGTTATATGTATTCATGCAATTGGGGAGCGGATATAGGCAGCGACTGGTCAGGCAGCAGTACGTTGCTGAAGGATGTTGTTTTCAGCACAGGAACGCTCGATAAGGATTTCCTTCCAGAAACGGATAAATACACTCTTACAGTAACGGATTCAGACAGTATAAGGGTAACTCCGTCTGCCGAAAATAAAAATTTTCAGGTCAGGATATATAAAAACAACTATACTCCTGAAGTAGACGGAAGCGAGTATAAAAGAAGCGAATATATTCCCGTTGCCGACGGAGATGTACTTTATATAGGAGTAGGAGATCCGTCATGGCCCAGTATGAATGGCGGACAGACTGAAACGGTATATAAATTCAGCATTGTTTCAGCCGATACCAAGCCCTCTGACGACCAAAAGGCTGCCGACGCCGTAGATGCTCTCATTGCCCGGATAGGAGAGGTAACTTCTGAAAGCAGGGAAGCAATTAAAAAGGCGAGAGCGGCTTATGAAAGGCTTACAGCTCAACAGAAGGCGCTATGCAGTAATTACAGTATTCTGGCTGCGGCAGAGGAAGCTTATTCAAGGCTGTCAGAGCAGAAGCTGGCTTCATTCGACGAGCTGTACAGCAGCGTTGCAGATTATCTGCTAAAAAGCGGAATCCCGGGTATCGGTTCAGTGGGCGGCGAGTGGACTGTTATAGGTCTTGCAAGAAGCGGTAGGATAACTGAAGAATTTTCAAAGGGCTATTATGAGAACGCTGTTAAATATATTAGGTCAGCCGGCTCGGCAAAGCTGAGCAATACAAGGTCTACGGAAAACTCCAGAATGATACTTGCATTGACGTCGCTTGGCTATGATGCCGCCGACGTCGGCGGATATAATCTTTTTGAGCCTCTGGCTGATTTTGATTATGTTGTAAAGCAGGGCATAAACGGCGCAGCGTATGCATTGATCGCTCTTGATTCAAGAAATTACGATATACCTGAAACTGATTCTGAAAATACTGTTACAAGAAAAAAGCTTATAGATTATATTTTAGCTACGCAGCTTACTGACGGCGGATGGTCGCTGAACGGAGAAAATGCAGATATTGATATTTCTTCAATGGTTCTTACGGCGCTTGCTCCGTATTACGATGAGAAAAATGTAAGATCGGCGGTAAATAAGGCGCTGGATATGCTTTCGGCAGCTCAGAACCCGGACGGTACGTTTTCTTCAACGGGTGAGGGAGTCTGCGAAAGCACGTCGCAGGCAGTAATTGCTCTTGCAAGCCTTGGTATTGATCCTTCATCAGATGAGAGATTTGTAAAAAACGGAGTTTCCGCAGCAGACGCACTGAAGCTGTTTTACGCAGACGGAGGTTTCAGCCATATTGTCAAAAGCGGCTCGGCTGACCGAATGGCTTCTGAACAGGGATTCTGTGCGCTTGCGGCATATTACAGGCTTATGAACGGCGGTAATTCTCTTTTTGATATGATTGATGTTCCCGAGAGTGAAAATCCGGCGGTCAGCGATAAAAATAATGTTTCTTCAAAGTCAGATCCTTCTGCCGATAAGCTTCCCGCCACCGGCAACTGCTCAAAGGCAATAGTTCTTATGCTTGCGGCGGTATCCATAGGAGCGGCGGTTACTGTAAAAAGAAAATCAATTTAAGGAGAGCGTCTGCTTATGTCTGAATGGCTGAAAAAATACAGGTTCCGAATTGCCGTAATCACTGTTATTGCAGCTGTGCTTGCAGCGGCTTATTGGTACGGCGGAGCTTCTCCCGGATCTCATGGGTGGGCAGTTTCCGATTCAAAGGCGCTGCTTTCAGAAGCTGCGACGGCTTCTTCGTATACATGGAGTCCTGCGCTTATTGAGGGGAACAGTCTTGCAGAGTTGTCGGAAAAAGCTGAGGAAAGCTTGTCTGAAGCTGAAGCTTCTGAAAATACGCCGACATCGGAAAAGGAGTCAGAAGCGTCTGTTTATGAAGTCAGCTCGTCAGGAAATGATCATGTGGAAAGTACGGCTGACGATCCGTCTGCTCAGCCTAACAGTGAGAACTTGTCCGGGTCGGGATCTGAAGCAGCTGAGGAATATGAGCTGAAATGTACGATTTCAATCTCCTGCGGTACGGTTCTTGACAATATGGATAAGCTTGATAAAAATAAGCATGAGCTTGTTCCGTCGGACGGCTGGCTGTTTTCGGAAACCGAGGTGGTTTTCAGCGACGGAGAAAGCGCTTTTGATCTGCTTCTTAGAGTATGCAGGGATAACGGCATACACTTTGAAAGCGCACATACTCCGCTTTCTGATAACGCTTATATAGAGGGTATAGGAAATATTTATGAGTTTGACTGCGGAAGTCTTTCGGGCTGGATGTATAATGTAGACGGTGAATTTCCCAATTACAGCTGCTCGGATTATATTATTCAAAATAATGACAAAATCAATTTTGTCTATACCTGCGATCTCGGCAAGGATGTAGGAGGAGATTATTATGGTCAGAACAGATAGCTGTTTCGGAGGAAAGCTATGAAGGACGCTTTTTCACGTTTTCACCCTTTGGCAAGCTTCGGTTATTTTACTGCGGTGCTGCTGTTTTCAATGTTTGTGATGAATCCATTTTTCTCTGCTATATCACTGATAAATGCCGTTGTATATTCGGTATATCTGAACGGGCGCAGGAGCGTACGCTTTGGGTTACTGTATCTTATTCCCGCAATGCTTATGCTGATAATTATAAATCCTTTGTTCAATCATGAGGGGATGACTGCTGCCGCATATCTTCCCAGCGGTAATCCTATTACTGTGGAGTCAATTATTTACGGCTGTGCCGCAGCTTTGCTTATGGCAGGCGTTGTTATGTGGTTTTCCTGCTTTAATACAATAATTACTTCAGATAAGCTTATGTATCTTTTCGGCAGAATAGTTCCGCATTTAAGTCTTATGCTGTCTATGAGCCTGAGGTTTATTCCAAGATTCAGGGACCAGTTCACAAGGGTCAGAGAGGCACAGCGCTGTATTGGAAGGGATATATCCGGAGGAATTATAAAACGCCTTAAAAACGCTGTTAAGATATTTTCAATAATGGTCACATGGTCACTTGAAAATTCTGTTGAAACCGCTGATTCAATGAAAAGCCGAGGATACGGAACTTCAAAAAGAACATCTTATTCGGTTTATAAATTTGAAAAGCGCGACGCCTTAGTTCTTCTTATAACGGCGCTGCTCAGCGTGTTTATTATTTACGGCTGCGCGTCAGGATATGTTAATTTCAGGTATTTTCCTACAGTAAAAGGATCAGGGGCCACACCTTTGGCGCTGGGAGTATATACTGCATATTTTTTATTGTGCGCAATGCCTATGGCAATAAATTTAAAGGAGGAAACGGCATGGAGATGTTCAAGGTCAAGGATCTGAGCTTTACATATCCCAAGAGCATAAGCGGCGCTTTGGAGAACATCTCTTTTTCTGTATCCTCCGGTGAATTCATTACCATCTGCGGTCCGTCAGGCTGCGGAAAAAGCACTTTGCTTAGACATTTTAAAACTGTTCTTACTCCTCATGGATTGAAAAGCGGAGAAGTTCTTTTCTGCGGAAAGCCGCTGAATGATGTGGCGTCAGATATTCAAAGCAGGGAAATAGGTTTTGTAGGACAGTCGCCCGATAATCAGATAGTAACAGATAAGGTCTGGCATGAGCTTGCTTTCGGTCTTGAAAGCATAGGCGCAGACAACAATACGATAAGAAGAAAAACCGCTGAAACAGCGGCGTTTTTCGGTATGCAGAACTGGTTTGAAAAAAGCGTAAGTCAGCTTTCAGGAGGTCAGAAGCAGCTTCTGAATCTTGCGTCTGTACTTATAATGAATCCGTCGGTACTGATACTTGATGAACCGACTTCTCAGCTTGATCCCATTGCGGCGTCAGAATTCATAGGTATGCTTGCAAAAATTAACCGTGAGCTTGGTATTACAGTAATTATTACTGAGCACAGACCGGAAGAGTTAATTCCGTTAAGCGGCAGGTTAATAGCTATGGAAAAGGGCAGAATAATATGCGATGATACACCGAGAAGGACTGCTGATATTTTAAAGCGTAAGGGTATGTATGCAGCTATGCCTGCGCCGGTACGCATTTGGTCTGCTTTGTCTTATGTCGGCGAATGTCCGCTGAATGTTGCCGAGGGAAGAAGCTGGCTTGAAAATTATTCACTTACTCATGAGCAAAAGCCTGTCCGAAAAAAAGCTGTATCCGCAGGAGAAACGGTACTGGAGGCTGAGAAGATCTGGTTCAGGTATGAAAAGAACGGTGAAGATATTCTCAAAGGCATATCTTTTAAGGCAGGAAAGGGTGAATTGTTAGCGATCACAGGAGGAAACGGAGCAGGAAAGAGCACTTTGCTTTCGGTTCTTACAGGCGCGAGAAAACCGTACAGAGGAAAGGTTCTTATAAAAGGTAAAAACCTGGAGAGCATAAAAAACCTATTCAGCGGAACTGTTGGAGCTGTTCCTCAGGATCCTCAGTCTATTTTTGTTAAAAAAACGGTATATGAGGATCTATTCGAGGTGTTTGACGGCAAAAAAATGTCAGATCAGGAGAAAAGAAAAGCTGTAGAATCGATAATGAGGCTCTGCGGAATCTCACAGTTGTCTTGGCGTCACCCCTATGATCTGTCGGGCGGTGAACAGCAGAAAGCCGCGCTTGCAAAGGTTTTGCTGACTGAGCCTGAAATTCTTCTGCTGGACGAACCTACCAAGGGACTTGACGCAGATTTCAAAAAAACCTTTGCGGCAATTCTTAAAGCTGTATGCTTAAAAGGCACCTCGGTAATAATGGTCAGTCACGATATTGAATTCTGTGCTGATAATGCAGACAGATGTGTTATGCTTTTTAACGGAGCAGCAGCAGCTGAGGGAGAACCGAGGGAGTTTTTTTCGGGAAATATGTTTTATACGACCTCTGCCTGTCGTATGTCAAGCGGAATAGTTGACGGAGCAGTTACCGTAAACGACGTTATAGAAGCATTCGGCGGCAGCACGGAAAATACCGAGCCGATAAATACAGACTTTTCTGGCGGTTACATTATAGATAATACAGCTGAGCTTTATGAGAGATCCGATAGTGAAAAAATGCCGCTTTGCAAAAGAATTATCGGGTACGTTGGTTTAGCTATGCTTGCGGCAGGCTTACTGCTGAGTTTCGGTTTCCTGAATTTTCATTCATCAGTATTTGACTTAGTAAAGCCGGAATATATTATGCTTATTTTGTCACTTATTTGTTTTGCACTCGCCTTTTGGAAAAGATCTGACTGCAAAAAACAAGGTTTCTTTGAACCGCCTGAAAAAAGCAGACTGAAAAAAAGTACGGCTGCCGCTGCTGCTGCGGTTTTTGCGGCAGTACCTGCTACGGTTCTTTTCGGTGTATATTTTCTGGACAATAAAAAATATCTGTTTATCTCACTGCTGGTAATGCTGGAATGTATGCTGCCTTTTTTCATGGCTTTTGAGGGAAGAAAGCCTCAGGCTCGTGAGATCGTTATTATAGCGGTTCTCTGTGCTTTGGGAGTAGCCGGAAGAGCGGCTTTTTATATGCTGCCTCAGTTTAAGCCTGTTCTGGCTCTGGTTATTATTTCGGGCGCCGCGTTTGGAGGGGAAACAGGATTTCTGGTAGGATCAGTAACAATGCTGGTATCAAATATGCTCTTTCAGCAGGGACCATGGACTCCGTGGCAGATGTTTGCAATGGGAATCATAGGATTTATATCGGGTTTACTGTTTGGCAGCGGATTTCTCAGCCGCAGCAGGTTATCACTCTGTATCTTCGGTTTTTTTAGTGCGGTAGTTATATACGGAGGAATAATGAACCCGTCATCGGCGTTGATAGCCGGTATAGGTCTAAGCAGATCAGTTCTTATCTCTTATTATACGGTAGGGCTTCCTATGGATTTAGTGCATGGCATAGCTACTGCGTTGTTCCTTTATGCAGGAGCAGCGCCAATGCTTGAAAAGCTTGAAAGGGTAAAAATCAAGTATGGAATTTCAGTATAAAAATATATAATGATTTTCGGAAATTTCAAACAGTTGATTTTTCAAGAAATTTCTTTTTTATTTAAGTTTTAAAATCTCATTTTCGGTGCAAATTATAATTAAGGATTAAATGCACGGGAGGTGTGGAATTGCAGAGCAAAGCAATGAAGATATTTACATTATTTGCAGTCGGTGCGCTGATATACGGTATGATAGAAATATCAGTAAGAGGATTCACCCATATAACAATGGGACTTCTGGGCGGACTGGCAATGGTAATGATCCATCTGCTCAACGACGAGCGCCGAAGAGGAATGAATTATTTTTTACAGCTGTTGATCGCGGCATCGTTTATAACCGCTATAGAATTTTTTGCCGGAGAAATATTAAATAGGCGGCTGCAGATGAATATCTGGGATTATTCTGATATACCGTTGAATTTTGACGGACAGATTTGTCTGCCATTTGTTTTTCTGTGGATAATACTTGCAGCGATTGGAACGGCTCTGGATGATCTTATACGTTGGAAAATGTTTAAAGAACCGCGTAATTTCAGCTATATAAAAAACAAACGGACCGCATTTTGAAATGCAGTCCGTTTTATCATTTTATAAGAGCTTCGGCTATTTTCAGATCAAAGGGTGTAGTTATCTTTATATTTGTCATATCTCCCTTTACTATTGATACGGGTGTGCCTGCTCCTGTAAAAACTCCGCAGGTGTCCGTTAGTTCGATTTTTTGTTCATCTGTCAATTTACCGTATGCGTCTAGAAATGCTTTTATCCTGAAGCTTTGAGGAGTTTGCGCATGATAAAGCCTTTTTCTTTGAAGGGTTTGATCTATGACTGAGCCGTTTTCACTGCAAAGTATCGTATCCACTGCACTGACTGCTGTTGTACATGGCTTGCCTGATAGGGCGGAATCTATATTATTATTAATAATATCGCGGGTTACAAAAGGCCTTACTGCGTCGTGAGTAAGAATAATATCGTTATCGTTCAGCCTGTAACTATTGGTTATATTTTCAATTATCCTGAGTATTGTAGAATTTCTGTCTGAGCCGCCGCATATAACGCATATCCGCCCTTTTTCGGAAATATGCTTTTCGATCAGCTTTTCGGTATATTCAATCCAGTTTCGGTTTACTCCGATATATATTTTTTCTATTCGTTTTTCCTGTATAAACTTTTCTGCGGTCCTAATAATTATCGGCTTCTCTTTCAGCTCTATAAATTGCTTTGGGATATCCGCTCCCATTCTGCTGCCGTTTCCTCCTGCGGCAATACCTGCAAATATCATAATCTGTACCTCCGACGCCGTTATATTAAGATAAAATTTAAGGGCGGATCAACCGCCCCTGATTTGTTATCTGCTGTATTTATCCAGCAGCGCCTGTATTTTCTGATGTGGATCTATAATGTTTGAAATGGAAAGATCATGGTTGAGGGAAGCGATAAAATAAGAAATATATTTAGCGCAGTCCACCTCATGAAACCATGTTCTTTTGAGAAGCTGAGGCGTGCGGTAGGTAAGATTCGTTCCGAAAACTCCGTCTATTATACCGTCTGCGTAAGCCTTGTCAAATGTTTCAAGACCGTTAGTGAAGATAGCGTAGGTAGCGTATGCGAAAATTCTTTTTGCCTTGCGTTTTTTCAGTTCAACTGCTACCTCCAGCATTGATTCGCCTGAGGAAATAATATCATCGGCAATAAAAACGTCCTTGTCCTTAATATCGTTTCCTAAATATTCATGAGCAACTATCGGGTTCCTGCCGTTTACTACAACAGAATAGTCCCGGCGCTTGTAGAACATTCCAAGATCTACTCCGAGGACCGAGGCGTAGTACATATTCCTGTTTATAGCGCCCTCGTCCGGGGAAACTATCATAAAGTGATCCTTGTCGATAATAAAATTGTCAATGCTCTTGAACATTGCTTTAAGAACCTGATAAGACGGAATTATATTATCAAAGCCCATCAGAGGAACAGCGTTCTGAACTCTAGGATCGTGAGCGTCAAAGGTTAGGATATTTTCTACTCCCATAGCTTCCAGCTCCTGAAGTGCAACGGCGCAGTCAAGCGATTCGCGGTAGTTTCTTCTGTGCTGGCGTCCGCCGTAAAGCGACGGCATTATAACATTTATTCTGTGAGCTTTACCGCTGGCTGCCTGGATTATCCTTTTAAGATCCTGATAGTGATCGTCAGGCGACATGGCGTTTTCCATTCCGAAATAATTGTAGGTACAGCTGTAATTGCCGACATCACAGAGAATAAATAGATCATTGCCTCTTACGGTAGATTTTATAAGACCTTTTCCGTCACCGGAAGAAAATCTGGGACAGTCCGTTTCGATCAGATAGCTGTCGTTTTCCATTCCGTGGTCTTTTCCCCATTTTACAAGATAGTCGTTGATCTTATTGCCAAGCTCCTGCGTTCCGTTCATGGCAATTAAGCCGAGCGGCGCGACTCTTGTCTGTGTATCAAACAATATTTTCTTAGTATTCGAGCTTTCCATTCCCAGTCCTCCGATTAAAAATTAATTTATTTAAGAACACGAATATATTTATATTATACTGTATCCGTTACGTTTTTACAATACCTTTTGCGAATTTTTATAATTATTTATATTATTACACAAAATTACGCCCATATTTTGCAGGGCTTTTATACAACTGTGTTTAAGTAAACGTTTCCCATTATTACCTCGGCGTATTTCTTCGGCTTCGGGTAAATTCGCCGTAAAACCTCTTGCGTTTTCTGTGAAGATGATATATAATAAAATAGTATGATTATACGTTTAGTGTATTTATTATAGATCAAATTATTTACAGACGGTTAGGAGATAAGCTTATGACGAAGGCTCAGAGATTTTTTGCATCTGTTAAGGATAAAAGAATAGCTTTTATAGGCGTGGGAGTAAGCCATACCGAGCTTATAAAACTATTTCTTTCAAAGGGAATAAACGTTGTAGTATGCGATAAAAAAGATGAGGATAATTTTGATCCGGATCTGTATGAGGAATTATCTGCGAGAGGAGCAGAGTTTTCTTTGGGTGAAAACTATCTTGACGAGATATTTAACTGCGATATTGTTTTCAGAACACCGGGAATGTACTTTAACGACAATACTCTTACGGCAGCTAGAAAGGCCGGAGCTGTAATTACCTCGGAGATGGAGGTGTTCTTTGACCTCTGTCCATGTAAGATATACGGAGTTACCGGCTCCGACGGAAAGACTACTACAACAACCCTGATAAGCGAGTTTCTCAAAGCTGAGGGAAGACGGGTTCATCTAGGGGGCAATATCGGCAAGGCTCTGCTCCCTATAGTTGAAACTATTGCCGAATCGGATGCTGCGGTAGTTGAGCTTTCAAGCTTTCAGCTCATATCAATGAGAGAGTCCCCCGACGTTGCGGCAATAACAAATATTACACCGAATCATCTTAATGTTCACGGAACAATGGAAGAATATATTGACGCTAAATGCAATCTGATAAGACATCAGAACGCATTTTCAAAAACGGTTCTGAGCTTTGACAATAAAACCGCCAGAGATCTCAGCGGTCTTGTTAGAGGCGAGCTTTCGTATTTCAGCAGACGTGAAAAGGTAGAGAACGGCAGCTTTCTTGATGAAAATGGAATGCTTTGCTATAACGATCACGGAAATATAACCGAAATTGTCGATATGAGGGATATAAGAATTCCGGGAATGCATAACGTTGAAAACTATCTGACAGCAATAGCGGCTACTTGGGGAGAGGTAAGCGCTGAAAATATCAGAAAGGTCGCAAAGGAATTTAATGGCGTGGAGCACCGTATAGAGTTTGTGAGGGAGCTTGACGGAGTTAAGTATTACAACAATTCTATAGCTTCAAGTCCTACGAGAGTGCTTGCCTGTCTTGCTTCCTTTGATCAGAAGCAGATACTTATTCAGGGCGGCTCAGACAAGGGAATATCCTTTGAGCCTATGGCTGATGAAATATGCAGAAAGTGTAAAGTTCTTATACTGATGGGAGAAACCGCTCAGAAGATTCAGGACGCTGTTACATCTTCTCCGCTCTATAAGAACAGCGGACTCAGAATAGTAAGAGTAAGCAATATGCAGGAAGCTGTCAGCGCCGCAAGAGATTATTCGGAAAGCGGAGATATAGTTTCTCTTTCTCCTGCCTGTGCAAGCTTTGATATGTACCGTATGTTTGAGGAAAGAGGAAATCATTTTAAAAAGCTTGTAAACGAACTTTGATCAAAAGGATATGTTTAGAATGGATACGATTAGTATTTTAACGCAGCTGACATCGGTTTGCGGAGTTTCGGGAGCTGAGGAAAGCGCAGCAAAGACGGTTTCACAGCTGCTTTCGCCCTACGGAAAGACTCAGATCGATTCACTTGGTAACGTGCTTTTTACAGACGAAGGCGGTAACGGACCGCTGCTTCTGCTTGACGCTCATATTGACGAGATCGGAATGATAGTTACCTATATTACAGACGACGGATTTCTTAAAGTTTCGGCCTGCGGAGGAATTGACAGCAGAGTCCTGCTCGGACAGCGTGTTACGGTTTACGGCTTGAACAGACTTACAGGTATTATCGCTTCAACTCCACCTCATCTGGAAACGGACAGCAGCGCCGCTGTATCAGCGGAGGAAATTTATATTGATATAGGTCTGTCAAAGGACGAGGCTGAAAGGCTTGTAAGCCCCGGAGACAGGGTAATTATTGAAAACAGGCTTTGTCCTCTTGCCGGGGGAAGAGTTACCTCAAAGGCTCTGGACAACAGGGCAGGGGCGGCGGCGGTAATACTTGCTATAGCGATGCTTCATAGCAAAAAAACGGCTTGCCGTATTGCCGCATTGTTTTCGGTTCAGGAGGAAACAGGCTGTGCCGGCGCAAGGACCGGAGCGTACAGTATTGCTCCGGACATGGCTGTAGCCGTAGACGTTTCCTTTGCAAAAACTCACGGTGAAACTGAGGAAAGCTGCGGATTTCTGGGTAAGGGCCCTATGATAGGGATCGCTCCGTCTTTGAGCAGAAAGATGTCCGATACTCTTATAAAGCTTGCAGAGGAAAATAATATTCCCTATCAGCTTGAAGTTATGAGCGGGAAAACCGGGACAAATGCCGACGCTATAGGTATAGCACGGGGAGGAACTGCCGCTGTTACCTTGTCGATCCCCGAAAAGCATATGCATACTCCTGCGGAAATTGCCGATTTAAACGATATTGAAAATACAGCAAGACTTATAGCCTTGTATGCGGAAAGGGCGGCTGAAATATTTGATTAACGAATTAAAAGTCCTTTGCGGCATAAACGGAATTTCAGGTGATGAAGAAGCAGTCGCTCGATATATATGCAGCAGGCTTGACGGCTTTGCGGAATACAAGCTTGATAAGCTGGGAAATATAATCGCTTTTAAGAAGGGTAAAAGATCCTCCGGTAAAAGAGTTATGGTTTCCGCCCATATGGACGAAGTAGGAATGATAGTTAACTATATCAATTCGGACGGAACTATAAAAGTATCTCCCGTCGGAGGAGTAGATCCGAGAGTTGTTTTCGGCAGACGGGTAGAGATCGGCAGAAGCAGGATCTGCGGAGCGGCAGGAGGAAAAGCAGTTCACAATCTTACTGCGGAGGAACGCAGGAGATCCGTTCCATTTGATAAAATGACTATTGATATCGGAACAGAAAGCCGTGAGGAAACACAGAAGCTGGTTTCTCTCGGAGACAGCGTGTGCTTTCAATCAGAGTTTACTGAATTCGGTAACGGACTTATAACAGGAAAGGCTATTGACGACCGTGCAGGGTGCGCAATAATGCTGAGGCTGATACGTCAGGAGCTTGAATACGATACCTATTTTACCTTTACGGTTCAGGAGGAGATCGGTCTGAGAGGCTCGTCATGTGCGGCATATACTGTAGATCCGGATTTTGCCGTAGTGCTTGAAGCTACGACAGCCGCCGATGTTCCGACAGCTTCGGCGGAAAAAAGAGTCTGCACGCTTAAAGGCGGGCCGGTAGTTTCTTTTATGGACAGGCATACCATTTATGATAAGGAGCTTTATACTCTTGCTTTTAAAACGGCTGAGGAAATAGGCATACCCTGTCAGACGAAAACAATGGTCGCAGGAGGAAATGACGCTGGCGCTATCCATATATCGCGCTCCGGAGTAAGAACGGCGGCAATATCACTGCCATGCAGATATCTTCATTCGCCGTACTGCGTGATAGCAAGAGAAGATTTTGAAAACGCATATCTGCTTGCCGGAAATTTAATTGACAGGATTCATAACAAATGATAAATCAGACATACAGTATCGATTCGGCGCTTCTTGAAAAGCTGAAATCAAATCACTATACCAGAAGAATAAGATCACATTATCAGGCTTACGGAACAAAATACGGCTTTCTTCGTTTCTTTGAAATTCTTTCGGACGGAAATAAGACAGGACTTATATGTATTTTTAATTCCTCTATGCTTATATCTACCTTTGAAAACTCTGAGCCTGACGATACGGCGGCGGAGGAGATAGCTCGTTTTATAGAAATAAACAGACCTCTCTCAGTAGAGCTTGAGCCTTGCCTTTTTAATAAGGTTATCGGATTTATGACTGACGGGTATTACACCGATAAGCGTACGGAGTTTCAGTTCGTATCGAAACATACTCTGCCGGATATGCAGGTTAACGAGCTGCCTGCGCTTGACGATGTATTTGAAATTTTAAGTCAGAGCTTTCCGGAACTTGCGGATTCTTATGAGCTGTGGCTGACCGATACGTCTCATAGGGTAAGGCGCGGCCTGTCACAGTCGTTTCTGTTAGGAAATTATACTACGGCGACGATCCAGTATATAATTAACGGCATTGCTCTTATCGGCCATGTTGCAACGATCCCGTCGGAGAGAGGAAAGCTTCATGCAAGAAGTCTGCTTTACTGGATAGGCGAAAGGCTTGCTGCGGACGGCTTTTCGGTACGGCTTTTCGCCCGTCCTCACAGGGTAAGCTATTATGAGGAAATAGGCTTCAGAGAAGCCGGAACAGATTATGTTTTAGAGAGGAAAATCAGATAATGACAGAAAGCTTTTTTGATATAGACCGTAAGATAATCGAGATCGCAGAAACGGCGCAGAACGAATGCGGTGAAATGTTTGCTGAAATTGACAAAACTGCTGAATACAACGGTCAGAAGGTTTTATCAGCATTTATAAAGAACAGGGTAAGCGAGGGCTGTCTTAAAGGCACTACCGGCTACGGCTACGGAGATATGGGCAGGGATACGCTGGATAAGGTATTTGCCGATGCTTTCGGAGGAGAGGACGCAATAGTCAGGCACACCTTTGTAAACGGAACTCATGCTCTTTCAACTGCACTTTTCGGAGTTCTTCGGACAGGTGATACAATGCTCGCGGCAACTGGAAAGCCTTATGATACTCTTGAAGAGATAATAGGTATCAGGGGCGAAAAAGGCAGCGGTTCATTAAAGGATTTCGGTATCGGCTATATTCAGTCAGATCTGATAGACGAGAAATATCCTGATTATGATGAGATAGCCAGGCTTGCTCCTAAAGCAAAGGTGGCATATATTCAGCGTTCAAGGGGATATTCACTTCGCCCGTCATTGACTGTGGACATTATAGGTAAAATAGCCGAGACAGCAAAAAAGGCTAATCCTGAAATTATAGTTATGGTTGATAACTGCTACGGCGAATTTGTTGAAAAGCGAGAGCCGCTTTCTGCCGGAGCTGATCTTATTATCGGATCGCTTATAAAAAACCCCGGCGGCGGAATAGCTTCAACGGGCGGTTATATCTGCGGCAGGACCGATCTGGTCGAAAGGTGTGCAGACCGCCTTACCTGCGTTGGAATGGGCAAAGAGGTCGGCTGCTCTCTGGGACAGAACAGGGATATGTTCATGGGATTCTTCCTTGCTCCCCAGACCGTTGCTGCGGCTCTTAAAACTTCGGTTTTTGCCTGCCGCTTTTTTGAGAAGCTAGGATACAGAACTCTTCCGTCAAGCGGTGAGAAAAGAACGGATATAATTGCATCTGTTCTGCTTGAAAATGAGGAAAATCTCACGGCGTTCTGTCAGGGTATCCAGAAAGGCTCTCCTGTAGACAGCTATGTAACGCCTGAGGCATGGGATATGCCGGGCTACGACAGCAAGGTCATAATGGCGGCGGGAGCGTTTACAATGGGCGCTTCTATCGAGCTTTCCGCTGACGCTCCTATAAGAGAACCGTACGCAGCATGGCTTCAGGGGGGAATTACCTATCCTTCCGGGAAAACGGGAGTTATGCTTGCCGCTCAGGAAATGTTTAAAAAAGGACTTATAAACATATAATAAAAATACTGAAAGGAATGAAGAATATGGCAGAGATATTTACCGTTTCAATAGCAGAGATCGCAGACGAGCTGAAGCTTGAGATCGTGTATACTCCTAAAGAACTCTCAGAGCTTCTTATATCAGATAACGACTGCAACCGTCCCGGACTGCAGCTTATGGGATTTTATGAGTATTTTAATGCAGAGCGTATTCAAATATGCGGAAATATGGAGTTTGCGTATCTGGCCTCCCTTGATGAGAAAACCCGTTATCAGCGCATAGACGCACTGTTTGCAACTAAGATACCGATGTTTGTAGTAGCCAGGGGACATGAGCTTTATCCGGAAATGCTGGAGATAGCCGAAAAATATGAGGTGCCTGTAGCCAGAACGAACGACAGCACTACTGCTTTTATCGCTGCTCTTATCGGTTTTCTCAATGTTAAGCTTGCGCCTAGGATAACCCGTCACGGAGTGCTGATAGAGGTTTACGGTGAGGGAATACTTATAGTCGGTGAAAGCGGAGTGGGAAAATCCGAGACTGCTATAGAGCTTGTAAAACGAGGACACCGCCTTGTTGCCGACGACGCAGTTGAGATACGCAGGGTTTCAAGCTACAGCCTTGTCGGTTCTTCTCCTGACAATATCCGTCATTTTCTGGAGCTGCGAGGAATAGGAATTATTAATACAAGACGCTTATTCGGTATGGGCGCTGTTAAGGTAACTGAAAAAATTGACCTTATAGTCGAGCTTGAACCTTGGGACAGCGAGAAAATATACGATAGAATGGGCGTAGACAACGAATATACAACGATCCTTGGCGTAAAGGTTCCAAGCCTTACTATACCTATAAAGCCGGGACGTAACCTGGCTGTAATTCTAGAGGTTGCGGCAATGAATAACCGTCAGAAGAAAATGGGATACAATGCGGCTCAGGAACTGCTTAATAATCTCGGACTTCAGATGGACAATAAGGATACTGTTAAAAATTGGGATACTGTCTGACAGTAAATTTAATTATTGGAGCGAAAACCAAATGAAAATTCAAGCGGATCTTCATACTCATACTATTGCGTCGACCCACGCTTACTCTACTATCTCAGAAAACTGCATATGGGCGGAGAAATACGGTCTTAAAGCTGTCGCGATGACGGATCATGCTATGAAAATGCCCGATTCTCCTCATGTATGGCATTTTGAAAATCTAAAGGCTTTGCCGAGAAAAATAAGTAATGTAATTGTTTTGAAAGGGATAGAAGCGAATATAATTGACAGCTGCGGAAATCTTGACGTTGATGAAAATCTGCTTTCAAGACTTGAATGGGTCGTTGCTTCAATGCATAAATGGACGTTTGAACCCGTTTCCGCAGAAAATAATACAAAGGCGTATCTGGCTCTCTGCGAAAACCCTTACGTCGATGTTATAGGTCACTGTACAACTGATATGTTCCCGTTTGATATGGAGCGCTGCGTAAAGAAGTTCAGGGAGTACGGGAAGCTGGTTGAAATAAACGAAAGCTCTATAAACAATAAAAAAGGCTCGCGCCGCAATAGCTATGAACTTCTGAGACTCTGTAAAAAGTATGAAGTTCCCGTTACCGTAGACTCCGACTGTCATTTTTGTCAGTATGCAGGTCAGATACCGTCGGCTTCCTTGATCTTGGAAGAGATTGATTTTCCGAAGGATCTGATAATAAACGCCGACTGGGAAAGGGTAAGGGAGTATATAACGGCTAAGCGCGGAGATATAGGACTATAATGCGTGAAATACGCCTTCTTTTCAGTAACCTTGATACTTTTTTAATTTAGAAAATCATTTTGGGGATACGCTGTATCTGCAAAAACAGAAGGGTTTGGTCAATTAAATGAATACGGAACAGCTCTGTGAGCTTGCCGAAAAGCTGGGCTGCACAATATACCGCAATAAAAGACTGAAGGATCTTACTACTTTTAAGGTAGGCGGCGAATGTCCTGCTGTAATAGAGATTAATTCTGAAACGGCTCTGGCTCAGCTTATAAAATTCAGCAGTGATAATAAGCTCCGTACTATGGTTATAGGAAAAGGCTCAAATATGCTTTGCGACGACAAGGGCTTTGACGGAGCGGTTTTCTTAATGGGCGGCGGTTTTTCGGAAGTCAAGCTTGTTGACGAAAAAACCGTTGAAGCCGAGGCGGGCTGTCCGCTTATAAAGCTTTGTCTTTTTGCGCTTGAACATTCACTTAGCGGACTTGAGTTTGCTTACGGAATACCGGGAACTGTAGGAGGTGCGGTATTTATGAACGCCGGCGCTTACGGCGGAGAAATAAAGGACGTTATAATTTCGGCACAAGCTGTAGATACTAACGGAAGTATATCCGAATATCTGATAGATAAAATGGAGCTTGGATACAGAACCAGCATCTTTCAGCAAAGCGGCAGTGTAATAACAAAAGCTGTATTCAGGCTACATAAGGCTGAAAAGTCTGCAATTGAGGCAAGAATGAACGAGCTTATGTCACGCCGCAGGGAAAAGCAGCCGCTTGAATATCCTAACGCCGGCTCTACTTTCAAGCGTCCTGAGGGACAGTTTGCAGGGAAGCTTATACAGGACTGCGGACTAAAAGGGCTGCGCATAGGGGGAGCTGAGGTCTCTGAAAAACACAGCGGTTTTGTTATCAATACAGGCTGTGCTACTTCTGAGGATATAAAGCAGCTTATTGAAAAGGTTCAGAAAACGGTTTTGGAGAAAACGGGATATTTTCTGGAATGTGAAGTCAGGATTATCCCATACAGTGAAGATGATAAGTAGACGGGAGGAGTAATGTATGCAGTTTGTTATCATAACCGGTCTTTCAGGCTCCGGAAAATCAAGTGCGGTAAATATTCTTGAGGATATAGGCTACTATTGTATTGATAATATGCCTCCTGAGCTTATTACAAAGTTTGCAGATATATGTTCCCAGTCTGACGGCAAGATCGAAAAGGTAGCGTTTGTCGTGGATATAAGGGGCGGAGATCTGTTCCTGAAGCTGAGCGATACTATAACTCAGCTTAAAGCGGCTCATGTAAATCTTAAGATACTATTTCTTGATTCAGCCGACGATGTTATCGTAAGGAGATATAAGGAAACAAGAAGAAAGCACCCACTTGACGAGGTTTCATACGGCAATATAAGAAAGGCTATCGAAACTGAACGCGAGATCCTTGTACCTGTAAAAGCAAAGGCTGATTATTATATTGATACATCTTCTACTTCTCTTGCTGAATTCAAGGAAAGAATGTATTCAATGTTTCTTGAGTCCGGACAGGATTATATGAGAATAGATGTACGCTCCTTCGGCTTTAAGTTCGGAGCGTTCAGCGAGGGGGATCTGATATTTGACGTAAGATGTCTGCCGAACCCATATTACATACCCGAGCTGAGAGATAAGACCGGACTTTCGGCTGAGGTTTCGGGTTATGTTATGAAGTTTGATGAAGCAAAGCAGCTTTATTCCAAGCTGACGGAGCTTGTGGATTTTCTTATCCCCCTTTATGAGAGGGAGGGTAAATCACAGCTTGTTATAGCATTTGGCTGTACGGGAGGAAAGCACAGAAGCGTAACCTTTGCCGAGGCGCTTGCGGGTCATCTGAAGAACAGCGGACATAAGGTCAGGATTTCACACAGAGATATTGATAAACATTAAGGCGGTAAAATCTGAACAATGGAAAAGCAGTCCTTTTCGTATCATGCAAAGGAAGAAATACTTGAAAAAATAAATACAAAGGCAAAGGCTGACGTTTGTCTTATGGGGATACTCGTTTTCTGCAATATACTGAGCGACCGTGAGATCGTTTTTCTTACCGAGCATAGCTCTGTAGCGGATTTTTTTGCGTCCAACTGCAGAAGAATATGCGGAAATGAAAACGCCGTGGATATTTCTCAGATCGGAAAGAAAAACGAAGTAACTCTTTACCGGCTTGAGATATGCGGCGAAGAAAGCAGGCTTGAGCTGCTTGAGTATTTCAGAATGGATTCCTCAAGACGTCTGACACAGGACAATCTTCCGAAAAAGAAATATTATCCTCAGCTTATTGCGGGAATATTTCTTGCCTGCGGTTCGGTAAACAATCCTGAAAAAAAGTATCATATGGAGTTTGTTATGCCGGATATTCAGCTTTGCAACGATTTCGGACTGCTGCTTCTGGATAATTACGGTATACTTGCAAAGCAGACGGAGCGCAAAAATTCTCAGATCGTATACATAAAGGAATCGGAGAATATCATTGATCTGCTTACGCTTATGGGTGCGACAAACGCTTCGCTGGAGCTTATGAATGTAAAAATAATGAAGGATATGAGAAACCGGATCAACCGAGCCGTCAACTGCGATAACGCAAATATCGAAAAATCGCTGAGAGCCGCTGAAAAGCAGATAGCTGATATAGAACTTATAGATGAAACTCTGGGACTAGGTTCTCTGCCAGAAAGCCTTCAGGAGATCGCTCAGGTAAGATATGAAAATCCTGATTATAACCTGAACGAGCTGGGCCAGGCGCTGGATCCGCCTATATCACGTTCCGGAGCAAATCACAGACTTGCCAGAATAGCGCGTATCGCACAGGATATACGAGAGGGAAAGACAGTAAACTGATTGTTAAAGGAGGCAGCCGAAATGGAGGAGTTCGTTCATCTTCACGTTCACAGCGAATATTCGCTTCTTGACGGCGCCTGCCGTATAAAGGAACTTGTATCCAGAGTAAAAGAGCTTGGACAGACCGCCTGCGCCGTAACAGATCACGGAAATATGTTTGCGGCAGTGGAGTTTTACAATGAGTGTACCGCTCAGGGTATAAAGCCTATAATCGGCTGCGAGGTCTACGTTGCGCCCAGGACCCGTTTTGATAAGCTTCCCAAAATAGATACTTCTCCTTATCATCTTGTTTTGCTGTGCGAGAATAATACAGGATACCAGAATCTTATAAAGCTGGTTTCAAAAGGCTATACTGAAGGCTTTTACAGCCGTCCTAGAGTTGATCTGGAGCTGCTTGAGAAGTATCATGAGGGACTGATATGCCTGTCCGCCTGCCTTGCCGGAGAAATCCCAAGGAAGCTTTCTGACGGCAATTACAGCGGGGCTGTTGAAACAGCATTGAGATACAGGGATATTTTCGGAAAAGATAACTATTTTATAGAGATCCAGAATCATAAATTTCCGGAGCAGGAAAGGATAATACCGTATCTTATAAAGCTTTCGCAAGAAACGGGTATTCCGCTTGCAGCAACTAACGACGCACATTATATAAGAAAAGACGACGCGTATTCGCAGCGTATACTGATGTGCATATCAACGGCGACAACGATAAACGAGCCGTCAAAGCTTGAATTTCCGACCGAGGAATTCTATATTAAATCACAGGCCGAAATGGCGGAGCTTTTCCCATTTCAGCCTCAGGCAGTCGCAAATACGGCAAAAATTGCGGAGCGCTGTAATGTAAGCTTTGAGTTCGGCAAAACAAAGCTGCCTTATTTTCATATTGAGGGAGTAGAGGACAACGAAGGATTTCTTCGGGATATGTGCCGCAAAGGCTTGTACGAAAGATACGGTACCCCATCTGATGAGGCTGTTGAAAGACTTGAATACGAGCTGTCTGTTATTACCCAGATGGGCTATACGGATTATTACCTTATCGTATGGGATTTTATTCATTATGCCAGAACTCAGAAAATACCTGTAGGCTGCGGCAGAGGCTCGGGGGCGGGAAGCCTTTGCGCATACTGTATCGGTATAACCGGTATAGATCCATTGAAATATAACCTGTTGTTTGAGCGTTTTCTTAACCCTGAGAGAGTGTCAATGCCGGACTTTGATATTGACTTCTGCATGGAAGGCAGACAGCGGGTCATTGATTATGTAGTTGATAAATACGGCTCGGATCATGTAGCTCAGATAGTTACTTTCGGAACGCTGGCTTCAAAGGCGGCGGTGCGGGACGTTGCCCGAGCAATGGGGCTTTCTTATCAGACTGGTGATATTGTTGCAAAAGCCATTCCAAGAGGAATGTCGCTGACTGACGCTGTCAGAGATGTTCCCGAGGTTTCAAAAATGTACAAAGACGACGAGAAGATACGCTCATTGCTTGATACAGCCGTTAAGGTAGAGGGTATGCCGAGAAATGTTTCTACTCATGCTGCGGGAGTAGTTATAACAAAAGAGCCTGCAGACTGTTACGTTCCGCTTTATGCCCGTGACGGACAGATCTCCACTCAGTATACGATGACGGTACTTGAAAGTCTGGGACTTCTTAAAATAGATTTTCTTGGGCTCAGGAACCTTACGACAATAAATCACTGTCAGCTGGCGGTGAGAAATAAAATACCTGATTTTGACGCGGAAAAAATCCCTCTTGACGATAAGGGCGTTTATGATATGCTTTCCCAGGGCAGAACGGAGGGAGTATTTCAGTTTGAAAGCGCAGGAATGACATCTACAATAATGAAGCTTCGGCCTGACGGAATTGAGGATCTTATTGCTGTGATTTCGCTTTACCGCCCCGGCCCTATGGATTCAATACCGATTTATATCCGTAACCGTCATAACCCTTCTCTTGTAACATATAAGCACCCTCTTTTGAAAAAAATACTTGAAGTTACTTATGGCTGTATCGTGTATCAGGAGCAGGTAATGCAGATATTCAGGGAGCTTGCCGGTTATTCCTACGGCAGAGCCGATATTGTGCGCCGAGCGATGGCAAAGAAAAAGCACAGCGTTCTTGAAAACGAGCGAAAAGCGTTTATATGGGGCGAGGAGGGTCAGTGCGACGGCTGTGTCAAGCGCGGAGTTCCAGAAAAGACTGCAAATGAGATTTTTGACGAGATGACTTCGTTCGCTTCTTATGCCTTTAACAAATCTCATGCAGCCGCCTACGCTACTATTGCCTATCAGACAGCCTATTTGAAATATCATTTTTATAAGGAATATATGGCGGCGTTAATGACTGTTACCCTGCTTGAAAGTACAGAAAAGCTTAACAGCTATGTAAGCGATTGTATAAAAAACGGGGTAAAGATACTTCCTGTCGATATAAACAAAAGCTCAAGAGGCTTTACTGCGGAGCAGGATGGAATACGCTTTGCTTTGATAGCGGTAAAAAGTCTGGGTGAAGGAGCAATAGCTTCTATAATAAGAGAACGTGAAGAGAACGGCGTATTCAGAAGCCTGCAAAATTTCTGCACCCGTATGACCGGAAGGGAAGTAACCTCCAAAGGCGTTGAACAGCTGATAAAAAGCGGAGCAATGGACTGCTTTCCAAACAACCGCCGTGAAATGATCAATTCCTATGAAGCGCTTATACAGTCGGCTGCTCAGGAGAGCAAAGCAAATCTTGCGGGACAGCTGGACTTTTTCGGAATGGGGATAAGCGAGCCGCCGGAAAAGGTTATCGAGCCGGCAGAGGAATATTCACATGAAGCTCTGCTTGAATTTGAGCATGAAGCGCTTGGAATGTATATTTCAGGTCATCCGCTTGACGAATATATGCCTGCCGCATATGCTTCCTGCTGTACCGAAATTTCCCGTCTTTATCAGTGTGCGTCTGAAAACGTAAAAGGCTTCTGCGACGGGGACAGCGCTGATATTGTTGCAATGATAACCCATATAAAGACCCTTAAAACAAAAAAGGGCGATATAATGTGCTTTGTTCAGGCGGAGGACAGGACTGGCGCTGCTGAAATTATAGTGTTCCCAAATGTCTATCAGATATCTTCATCAGTTCTGAAAAACGGTGCTGTTGTTCATGTAAAAGGTAGAATTTCCGTCAAGGAGGACGAAAATCCTAAGCTTATATGCGAGCTTGCCGAAACAGTTCAGCGTTTTGAGGAGCAGGCTATGAAAAAAGGGGTTTGCGTGAGAGCGCTTTCAGGCGATAAAGCGCTGATTGAAAGAATCAGAAAAACAGCCGCTTCGGCAGGCGAGGGAAGAAATAGGCTTACCTTATATTTCGCCGACCTGAATAAAACCACCGCATTCAGGTCTTTGCCGTCTGTCGCCCTTACAAAGAAGCTTCTTATAGAGCTTCAGCAGGCGGCGGGAGAAAAAAATGTTCTGTTTATGCAGTAGCAGGAAAGCGAGGTAAATCATATATGGAGCCGAAGGATTATATAGTAGTCAGGATAGACGGAGATTACGCTCATCTGAAAAATATTTCAAACGGTGAAACAATGCTAATTGCCCGTGCGCTGATCCCGGAAGAGGCCGATGAGAACACAGTTCTGCATTGGGAAAACTTTGTCTATACGGTTGGGGAATAGAAGAGTACGGCGGATCTTTCTGAAATTCTTGTGAAAAGTGTGGTAATTTTTAAAATAATGTGCTATAATATAATTTGTTTATGACTGCGGCTTGCAGAATGAAAATTAAGGAGATTAACTTATGTCAGAATTATTTGAGCATAAGAGCTGCGGAAACGGAATAACGGTCTCAAAAATAAAGGATGAGAAATTTAAATCAAGCTGCATCGTTATCCGTTTTATATTCCCGCTGAGTGAAAAAACTGCGTCCTGCTGCTCTTTGCTGGTTGATTTGCTTGCGACCTCAAATAGTAAGTGTCCCTCTAGGGAGCAGCTTACGGAAAGGACCGCAGAGCTTTATGGTTCAGCGATAAACGCTTTTTCTTACAGGGTCGGTGATTATCAGACCGCGGGACTTTCAATTAATTATATAGGAGACGCATATACGATAGGCGGTGAAACTATTTCGGATACTGCGGCGGAGATCCTGCTTGACTGTATATTTTCTCCTCACCTTGAAAACGGAAGATTCAGTGAAAAATACTTTCAGCTCCGCAGACAGGAGCTTATAGACCTGATCGAAAACTCGGTCAACAACAAACGTCAGTATGCGGTATGGAGAGCCGGTCAAATAATATTTGAAAATGAACCATGTGCATATTCGGCAATGGGAACTGTTGAAACGGCAAAGAGTATAACTCATGACGATTTGTCAGCCGCATATGAAATGCTTCTAACTAAGGCGGCGGTAGATATAACGTTCTGCGGAGGACAGGATACCGAAAAGCAGGAAAGCTATGTTTTGAAAGCGTTTTCAAAGCTCAGAAGAGAATGTCCGGACAAGCCTGTATTCAATTCTCCATCTCCGTTAAAAAAGCAGCCTGTTTTTACGGAAGAAGCTTTGGATATTTCCCAGGCGAAAATGGTAATGGCTTTCAAGACCGGAAATACCGTCAGAAATATCTACGCTGATAAGGTAATGTGCGCTATGTTCGGAGGTTCGCCGACATCAAAGCTTTTTCTGAATGTTAGAGAAAAGCTGTCGCTCTGTTATTACTGTGCTGCGGGAATTATAGAGGGAAAAAATACTATGCTTGTGGACAGCGGAGTTGATACAGATAAAATACCCGTTGCCCGCGAGGAGATAATAAAACAGCTTGATGCGATCAAAAGCGGAGATTTCAGTGACGAAGAGCTTTACAATACAAAGCTTTATATCTCTGGGGCTTTTCGTTCAAATTACGATTCTGTCGGAGATATGAACGCCTGGTATTTCTATCAGTTTGTAAGAAATACAGGATATTCGCCCGATGACGCAGCAGAGATCATAATGTCTGTAACCAGAGAGGATATAATTAATTCTGCCAAAGCGTTCAGTCTTGATACGGTCTATGTATTGAAGCCGTCTGAAGGAGGTGCGGATAATTGAGCTTTACAAAAGAAGTAATTACCTGCGAAAGAACAGGAGATAAATATTCGCTGATCCGTCATTCATCGGGTCTTGATGTTCTTGTATGGAAAATGGAAGGCTTTACAACTACTGAAGCGCTTTTCGGAACAAAATACGGTTCGGTAAACAATAAGTTCAGGACTGTAGATACAGGTGATTATATCGAAGTTCCTGATGGTATCGCACATTATCTGGAGCATAAGCTGTTTGAGAACGAGGACTGCGACGTTTTTGAGCTTTATGCAAAAACCGGAGCGTCTGCAAATGCATTTACGTCTTTCTGCGAAACGGCGTATACCTTCAGCTGCTCGGAAAATTATGAGAAATCTCTGGAGATACTTCTGAGCTTTGTGCAGAAGCCTTATTTTACAGAGGAAAACGTTGAAAAAGAACGCGGAATAATAGCTCAGGAAATAAAAATGAGCAGCGATTCGCCTGACAGAGCCTGCTTTTTCAATCTTCTCGGTGCATTGTATCATTATCATCCAGTAAAAATAGATATTGCCGGAACAGTTGAGTCTATTCAGAAGATAACTCCGGAGCTGCTTTATAAATGCTATAATACTTTTTATAATCTTCATAATATGGTGCTTTGTATTGCCGGAAACGTAGATGAGGAAAAAGTCATCGGGATATGCGATAAATTTCTGCTGCCTGCTGAGGATAAAAGACTTGAGGTTGCTTTCCCGTATGAGCCTGCCGATATAGTCAAGAGAAAAGTAAGCGCTGAATATACCGTTGGAACGCCTTTGTTTTCTGTCGGCTTCAAATGTCCGGTATTCAAGGGTACTGAAATGGTAAAAATGGAGGTATGCGCAGGCATACTGCTTCAAATGCTTTTCGGCTCTATGTCAAGGTGGTATAAGGAGCTTTTTGAGGAAGGACTTATAAACTCGTCTTTCTCTTTTGAGGTATTCAATGCAGAGGAAGGTTTTTTCAGCTGTATATGCAGCGGAGAATCTCATGCACCCGATGAAGTTTTCAAACGCTGTCTGGCTGAGATCGAAAGGGCGAAAGCGGAAGGGCTTGACAGGCGTTTATTCGAGATAATCAGAAAGTCACGATACGGTTCAATGATAAGAGGCTTCAATAACGTTGAGAACTGCGCTGAAATGATGTTTGAAAATCATCTTCAGGGTACCGGCGCATTTACGGCGGCCGATATGCTTGCAAAGCTGGACTTTGAGGATATTCTTGCGGCGTTTGATACGCTTTTTGACGCTTCTAAGGCGGCGCTTTCAGTAATTGAAAACCATACCTGATAATAAACCGGAACAGTATAAAATAATAATATGAATGGAGGCAAGCCCATTAAGCTTTGACCGCAGGCGTCGGCTCTTGGCAATGGGCGTACTTATGACGCAGCTTTTTCAGCTTCTCGCTAAGGACGTAAGCGAGGAAATGCAGCAGAAGATACTTGAAAATCCTGACAAAGTATTCTTTCCCAATCTGGGAAACGGCGACAGTATTTTCAAGGAGGGATTTTCTATTGACAGGGTATTGTTCAAAATACCCGGAACGGATTTCTCGATTTATTGGTACGGATTTCTGATCGCGCTAGGTATCCTTCTTGCGATGATCTACGGATTCAGAAAAATGAAGTCGGTCGGAATAGATCCGGACAGAGCGACAGACGCAGTTATCGGCGGACTTATCGGAGCAATTTTCGGAGCAAGGCTTTATTATATTCTCTTTAATTCCGAAATGTCTATAAGTCAGTTCTTTAACTTCCGTGACGGCGGACTGGCAATTTACGGCGGAGTTATTGGCGCTGTCTTGGTGGGCGGAATAATCGCAAAACTCAGAAAGCTTAAGCTTTCCGCACTTCTAGATGTTGTCGCTCCCTGCTTTCTTATAGGTCAGGCAGTAGGCAGATGGGGAAATTTCTTCAATCAGGAGGCTTTTGGCGGCAATACCGATCTCCCGTGGGGAATGATGAGCAGCAGTACCATGCATTATATCGCCGATCATTACGACGATCTCGGAGGAACGGTATCTTCCTATGCACCCGTTCATCCCTGTTTTCTCTATGAATCTATCTGGTGCATAATAGGCTTTGTACTTCTTCATCTTTATATGAAGCACCGTAAATTTGACGGCGAAGTATTCCTGATGTATATCGGCTGGTACGGATTAGGCAGATTTTTTATAGAGGCAACAAGAACCGATTCGCTTTATCTTGCCAATATCAAGGTCTCTCAGCTGGTAGCCGGAACCTGTGTGCTTGCCTCGGTCGTACTTATAATAGTGCTTAGAAGTATTTTTAAAAGACGTGATGACTATAGGCTTTTCTGCGATACAGAGATTTCAAAGGCACAGTTGTCTCAGTATGAAAACTACGATGAGATACGCAAGGGCAAAAAAGAGCTTAAAGCAAAGATAAAAGAAGCAAAGGCTAAAGGTGAAAGCTTTGCAGAGCTTCAGAAGGAATATGATGAGAAATACGGCAAAAAGGCAGAACCGTCTATAAAGAAGCTCGGAGAAAATGAAAAGCCCGACAGCGGCTATAAATCTATTCTTGCCGATGACGATGAAGCTCAGAATGTAAGCGACGAATCAGAAAAAACTGACGATAATACAAATACCGAAGCGGAGGAAGACGAGAATGAGTAAAATAATTGACGGAAAAGCAGTATCGGCTCAGGTTAAGGAGCGTATCAAGGCTGAGACCGCCGAGCTTAAAAAGCAGGGAATAGAGGTAGGGCTTGCAGTTGTTATTGTAGGCGAAGACCCCGCTTCAAAGGTTTATGTAAGAAATAAGAAACGTGCCTGCGAGGAGGTAGGCTTTAATTCCTACGAGTTTGCGCTGCCTGAGGATACTACAGAAGAGCAGCTGCTTGAACTGGTTCAGAAGCTGAACGCCGACGATAAAGTAAACGGAATACTTGTACAGCTTCCGCTTCCTGCACATCTTGACGATAAAGTTATTATCAACAATATCCTTCCGGAAAAGGATGTAGACGCTTTTCATCCTGTAAATGTCGGAAAAATAATGATAGGCGACTATAGCTTTCTGCCTTGCACTCCTGCCGGAGTAATGGAGCTGATCGCGTCTTCAGGCACTGAAATTGCCGGAAAAGAGTGCGTTGTTATAGGACGCAGCAATATAGTAGGAAAACCTCAGGCAATGCTGCTTCTGCATAAGAGCGGAACAGTTACTGTTTGTCATTCCAAGACAAAAAACCTTAAAGAGGTCTGTCAGAGAGCCGATATTCTTGTAGCGGCGGTAGGAAAGGCAAAAATGATAACCGCCGATTATATCAAAGAGGGCGCAGTAGTTATTGACGTTGGAATGAACCGTGATGAAAACGGTAAGCTGTGCGGAGACGTTGATTTTGAGGATTGTAAGGAAAAGGCAGGCTTTATCACACCTGTTCCGGGAGGAGTAGGCCCGATGACTATAGCTATGCTTATGCAGAATACCCTGACGGCGGCTAAGGTTAAAAACGGGATTATAGATTAAATTGTAAAATATTTATTAATACTATTTACAATTCAGCTGAGCTGATGTATAATAACTATTGTTGTGTTTTGCACAGCGTTATCCATGCGACAGAATATGGGTTAAGCCCGTAAGGGAGCGTTACCCGCCATATTCTTTTACATCGGAAATATTTTGAAAGAGGTACGGAAAATGCTTAGAAAAGATGAAAAGACTGCGGTTATCGAAGCCAACAGAACACATGAGAGCGATACAGGTTCTCCCGAGGTTCAGATCGCTATTCTTACAAAAAGGATCAACGATCTGACTGAACATCTGAAAGTTCACAAGAAGGATCATCACTCAAGAAGAGGACTTCTGAAAATGGTTGGTAAGAGAAGAAATCTTCTCAACTATCTTAAAAAGAAGGATATCGAGAGATACAGAGCTACTATTGAAAAGCTTGGGATCCGTAAGTAATTTTAAGAACAGCACTAAGGCAGAGGCAATTTTTGTCACTGCCTTTTGGTGTTTATTTTAGTATTAAATGGATATTGGAAAGGTGAAAGTATTTTAGCATTAAACAGAATTCACGAGCTTTCGCGGGGTCTGTTTATTGCTAATGCTTCGCCTGTCAATATATATTATTGTTTGGAGGAAGTATTTAAATGTTTGAAAACTACAGAAAATTTGAAACCACATATGCTGGACGCACTTTTATAGTTGAAACGGGAAAGACCTGTCAGCTTTCCAACGGCTCCTGCTGGGTAAGATACGGAGAGACCGTTGTAATGGCTAACGTTACGGCTTCTGAAAAGCCAAGAGACGGGATCGACTTTTTCCCTCTTTCAGTTGATTACGAGGAAAGGCTTTATTCGGTAGGAAAGATACCTGGCTCTTTTATGAAGAGAGAGGGAAAGCCGACTGAAAAGGCGATCCTTACTTCAAGAATGGTTGATCGTCCTATCAGACCTCTTTTCCCTAAGGATATGAGAAACGACGTTTCGGTTGTCATGACTGTTCTTGCGGTAGATCCTGACTGTTCGCCTGAAATTGCGGGTATGGTTGCGGCTTCTATAGCAATTTCGATCTCAGACATTCCGTGGGCAGGCCCTATCGCAGGAATAAGCGTTGGACTTGTTGACGGAGAGATCGTGCTTAACCCTACTCTTGCTCAGAGAGAGGTTAATCATTTAAATCTTACGGTAGCCGGTTCTATGGATAAAATAGTAATGATCGAAGCGGGAGCTGATGAGGTTCCGGACGATCTTATGCTTGAAGCTATTCTCAAAGGACATGAGGAAATCAAGAAAATGGTTGCCTTTATCAATGAGATAACTGCGGAGATAGGCAAGCCTAAGTTTGAATTCGAGTCAATGGAGCTTGACCACGATATGCTGGACGAGATAATGGCTTCTGTCGGAGATAAGATAAAATTTGCGCTTGATACGGATGATAAGAACGTAAGAGATGCAAGAATGCAGCCTGTTACCGATGAGATCGTTGAAGTATTCAGTGAAAAGTATCCTCAGCTTCCTGAGATAATCGGAGAGGTAGTTTATAAGCTTCAGAAAACTATTGTAAGAGATTGGCTCTACGAGGGCAAGCGTGTAGACGGAAGAGGAATAGACGATATAAGACCGCTTGCAGCAGAAGTAGGAATGCTCCCAAGAGTACACGGCTCAGGTTTGTTTACAAGAGGTCAGACTCAGGTCATGACTATATGTACTCTCGGTCCTGTAAGCGACGCTCAAAGACTTGACGGTCTTGACGAGGAGGACAGCAAGAGATATATTCATCACTATAATTTCCCGTCCTATTCAGTAGGAGAAACAAGGCCTTCAAGAGGTCCGGGAAGACGTGAGATAGGTCACGGCGCACTTGCTGAAAAGGCTCTCGTTCCTGTTATTCCAAGCGTTGAAGAGTTCCCGTATGCTATTCGTATGGTTTCAGAGGTTCTTTCCTCCAACGGTTCGACCTCTCAGGGTTCGATATGCGGTTCAACGCTTGCACTTATGGACGCAGGAGTTCCTATCAAGGCTCCGGTTGCGGGTATTTCCTGCGGTCTTATCACCAAGGAGGACGGAAGCTGGATGACTATGGTAGACATTCAGGGCCTTGAGGACTTCTACGGAGATATGGACTTTAAGGTAGGCGGAACAAAGAACGGTATTACGGCTATTCAGGTCGACATCAAGGTTGACGGACTTACACCTGATATTATAAAGGAAGCGTTTGCAAAGACTCACAAGGCAAGGGATTATATACTTGACGAGGTTATGCTCAAGGCTATTCCAGAGCCGAGAGCAGAAGTAAATCAGTGGGCGCCTAAAATGCTTACAACAAAGGTTCCTGTTGATAAAATACGCGAAGTAATCGGTTCAGGCGGAAAGGTTATTCAGAAGATCTCCGCTGAGTGCGATGTTAAGATCGATATTGAAGAGGACGGAAACGTTTTTGTTTCAGGACTTGATAAGGCTAAGGCAGAGCAGGCTATCTCTATTATAAACACTATTGCAAACGATCCTGAGGTAGGTGCTATTTACAAGGGCAAGGTCGTACGCATTATGAATTTCGGTGCGTTTGTTGAGATCGCTCCCGGAAAAGACGGTCTTGTTCATATTTCCAAGCTTGATAAATCAAGGGTAGAAAAGGTTGAGGACATTGTTTCGATCGGCGACGAGATCGTTGTTAAGGTAATGGAGATAGATCAGCAGGGAAGAATAAATCTCTCCAGAAAAGACGCTTTGGCTGATATTGAAGCAAAGAAAAAGGCTGACTGAAAATAAGCTTACCTTTAAGCGCTGAATTTTATAGGGGGGTAATTTAATATGAAGTGTACTGTATGCGGAACTGAATTAGGTATAAATGAACAATTCTGTTCAAATTGCGGAACAAGAAAAGTAGAAATGCCCGGAATATCCAGCAGCGGATTGGTTTTTGGCTCAAATCCGAATGCTGTAAACGAAGCTGTTCCTGCAGTCAGAACTGTAAAAAAGAGTCATAAAACGCTTGTATCTGTAATTATCATCCTAGCAATTATTTTAGGTTCGGCAGGATATTTCTACGTCAGATATTTTGTTTCCAAGACATATAAGCTTGACGGTTTTACGGTAAAGCTGCCAATTTCTATGGAAGAAACCGATGAAGGTAATGCATTTTCAAAACTTATGAATACCAACAGTCTGTTTGATGCAAAAGCTGAAGGTTATGGCAACGGCTATGTAGGCTTTGCTTATGTAATTATTGACTATAAAGACGTAGACGGACTTTCGGCAGTTACTGAAGAAATTTTTATTTCTCTTATGGATTCTGTATTTGATCAGCAAGGTCAAGAATATAAGAAGGAAAGTCTGGACGGAAATGTTTTGAAGTATACAATAGTTAATTCAAAGGGGAAGAAAGTATATAATTATATGACCTGCGTAAAGAAAGATGCAAAATATTATTTACTTGATTTCCAGTGTCTTGAAAAGTACAAATCAATTTTTGCTTCCAAGATCGACGAATGGGTCGGTACTGTAAGCTTTGATGATTAAGCTCAGAAATATACCGTGAAAACTGCCGTAAATGCGGCTGAGGTAATATGAAAAACTGCCGCAGAGAAGTATTTTCTCTGCGGCAGTTTTGTATTTATATTCTGTTGTTTTCGGAAAATAAAAAATGTTCCACGTGGAACATAAGTTTAAATTGAATCAGAGCTGTTAATATTTTATTAAAAGGCCGATTTTGTCAGTTATCATATGTTATGAAACTCAAATAAATATATTAAAAATTATTTACTTAAACTATTGACTTTTTAACATATTCGATGTATAATTATTTTATTATTTAATAATTTATAGGGGGTTATCTCTTGAAATGCAAATATTGTGGAAATGATGTGCCTGAAGGCGAAATTTATTGTTCCTGCGGAAATCCTGTTACATACGAAAATTCTTCTGAGAGCGGTTTGAACGGAGGAATTTCGGAAAGTCTTAATGATTCTCCTGTAGTTTCGCCTGTCGCTGCTGTTTCAAAGAAAAAGGGACTGCCGAGGGCGCTTGTCAGCATAATTATAATCGTTGTTATCGCAGCAGTTGGTTTTGGGTATCAATATTATAAAAACGTTTTTAGCCTTACTCATTCCGGAACTTATAAGGAAGTATCTGGTTCTGGCTTTACAATGAATATACCTCGTACGCTTAAGAAGGAATCCAGCAGCGATAAGGACATTGTAGCGTTTTATACCAGTGAGAAGGCAGCCGTTAATATATCAAAGCTCAATTACAGTGATAATCCTGGTATTGAATCGGTTTCGATAGACGAATATGCGTCATTGGCTGAAGCCGGAGGCTTTGACGGCGAGTTCAAAAAGGACGGCGATCTTGTATACGCCTGCTACTATGATTCAGCTATCGGAACGCTGAAGGAAAAGCAGAAATGTTATGTTATCGAAGGTCTTATAAAGGGCGATGACGCTATTTGGAGCGTTAACGCATATTGCTTATCTTCGGATAAGGAAAAATACGAGGACGCTTTGCTTGAGTGGGTAAAATCGTTTGAATTAAAATAACCTATGAAATGAAAATAATTAAGCGGACGGTTGAAATTACCGTCCGCTTTGTTGTTTTCTAAAGTGTATTCTAATAAAATAGTCTGACAATAAGCGCTGAAAATACAAATCCCGCAAAATCTGCTGTAAGTGAAGAGATAAAAACCGGGATCTCTGCTTTAAGTCGTACCGCAGAATAGTATACAGCTATTGTGTAGAATGTAGTTTCAGTAGAGCCCATTAAAACTGCGGCAACTCTGCCTGCAAAGCTGTCTGCTCCCGAAAGCGACAGAATATTATCAAGTACGGCAAGTGAGCCGCTTCCGGATACAGGTCGGATCAGCGCCAGAGGAAGCACCTCGGAGGGGAAGCCGAGCTTGCCTAAGAACGGAGATAAAAGCTCCGCAAAAGCGTTGAGCGCCCCTGAAGCCGAAAGCATTCCGACCGCAGTCATCAGAAGGATAAGAGCCGGCAGAATATTTACGGCTACCTTTAAATTTTCCATTGCGCCTTCTGTAAAAACACTGAAAATATCGACTTTCTTTATTGCTCCGTAAAGAAGCACGGCAAGTATTAGAACGGGCGCTGCAAGATTTGATATAAGCATCTATTTTATATGCACCTAAGGAGCATATCCTCCTTTCTTAAAATAAGTCTGCTTAGGAATTTTAAGAGTTCTTCTTATTCTGCTTCTTTTTCCGAAGAGGATATATACTGCCGCAGCACCGAAGGCCAATGATATAAGGGAATTTAGCAGAATAGGGGCGATACAGTCCCACGGGGCGGAGGAATTATATTTCAGCCTTATCGTACTTATAGTTACGGGAAGCAGCTGAATAGAAGCAGTATTAAGCAGGATAAGCATTGCCGTGCTTCGTGTGGTATAGCCTGCTTTTTCTTCATGCAGAATTTCCTTCATTGCTTTTATCCCGAGAGGAGTAGCTGCGTTTCCTATTCCGAGCAGATTTGCAGTAACATTCATTGTTACCGCCTGCATAGCCTTTCCGTTTTTGTCAAGGCTCCTGAAAAACGGTCTTAATAATGTGCCTATAACTTTGTTTATTTTTAATGTAAGTCCGCTTTTTTCCGCTACCGCCATAATTCCACCCCACAGCGCCATCGAGCCGGCAAGCTGAATTACCAGTTCTACTGCGCCGACTGAGGAATTCAGTGCCGAGTTTGAAACCTCAGATATATTTCCGGAAAAGACAGAGAAAATTACAGCTATTATAATGAAAAGAATAATCGTACAGTTAAGCAAATATTTCACCTCTCAGGTATAAATAAACATATATATTTATTAAGCTTTTCTTAATTCTAGCATTTTTCAAGATATTTTTCCAAAATAGGTATTGACAATAATCGACATACATTGTATAATAAACTTACACTAGTTGGCATGGTGTAATTTATTAAAAAGGAGAATGTTACAATGAAATCTACCGGTATTGTAAGAAGAGTTGACGAACTCGGAAGAATTGTATTGCCAATTGAACTTAGAAGAACATTTGATTTGGCTGTTAAGGACGCTATCGAGATCTACACAGATAACGATATGATCATCCTTAAGAAGTTCCAGCGTACTTGTGTATTCTGCAACAGCGCTGAAGATGTTGTTGAGTATAAGGGTAAGACTGTATGCTCAGAGTGCATGGCTGAGCTTAAAGGGGAAAAGTAATTTTACATAATTACTTCACTCAATAAACAGAGCGGATCAGTGATCTGCTCTGTTTTATTTATACGGGAATTTGTCCGTAAATATTACAAAGAACCGGCAGAATTAAACTCTGCCGGTTCAATTATTTTGTAAGATATTTTACTGCTATCTGAGTTCGGTGATCAAGTCCGGTCTTTTCAAGAATAACACTTATATAATTTCGTACTGTTCCGTTTGAAATATAAAGCTTATCGGCTATTTCCTGATTAGATAAACCTTTTGCTATTAATTTCACTATATCGTTTTCCCGTTCCGTCAAAAGCGTAAATATGCTGGACGCTCCGCTTCTTCCTACGCGTTCACGGACATATTTCAAAATATCGTCCTGAAATACCGTTCCGCCGGTACTGACAGTACGAATTGAATTAAATATCATTTCGGCGGGGCTGTTTTTCAGAATATATCCGCTCACTCCTGATTTCAGCGCTTTTATTATAAAATCTTCCTCGTCAAAGGTAGTAAGTAGCAAAGGGGAGCAGAGCGACTCTTTTATCATAAAGCCGGCCGCTTCGATACCGTCCATTACAGGCATTCGGATATCCAGCAAGGCAACGTCTGTCTTATAGCTGCGGCTGAGAGCGACTGCTTCTTTACCGTTTGCGGCTATTCCGATAATATTAAAATCGCTCTGGGATTCTATAAGCATTTTAAGCCCGTCCCGTATCAATGCGTCATCGTCTGCGATCAATATATTAATCATAGTTCTGACTCCCGAATAAAAATTGTTAATACGGAAAATCCGTTCTGACCGTTTCTGAATATACATCTGCCGCCACAGACAGCAGTGCGTTCTTCTATTGATTCAAGACCCATTCCTTTATCGAAGCTGCTTGACGATTTGCCGTTGTCCTTTAATTCAACTCGGATTATTTTACTGTAGGACTGGATACTCACTGAAAAGCTGTCGGCATCCGAGTGTTTAAGGGTATTGGTAAGAGCTTCGGTAAGGTTTTCCCGTATGCAAAGCCATACCTGAGGGGGTATATTATCAAGACGTTCGGATACGCTTATTTCGGTTTTTATATTATAGCTTATAGAAAACTGTTTCAGTAAAGTTTTAATACCGCTAAGCCCCAGAGTTTCTCTGTCGGGACGTTCCTCTCTGAGTGAAGCGCGGATACGGTCTACACCCTTTCTGAGATTTTCAACAGCTTTATCCAATATCTCTTCAGCTTTATCAGGAGCTGACCTGAGATTTATTTTTGCCGCTTCAAGCATTATGATACTGCCAGAAATACCATGCCCCAGCTCGTCATGTATTCGGGCGGCGAACCTGTTTCTTTCCTCAAGTGCAGAAGATCGCTTCAACGACGAAGCGTAGCTTTTCATATCTGCGATTTTCTGTTTTTGTTCTGCCAGCCGTGTTCTATAATCAGTTAATTCGTCCTGATAATTTAAAAGCTTTTCAACGGCTGATCTGCCGATGAAAAAGAAAACGGTGCAGATCAAAGCCGTAACTGCGGAAACAAGATCAGGAGTGAAGATCATAGTCATAAGAAGCAGTGCAACTCCCGAGATCGACCAGAACGAGGAGTTTGTTATAAGCGAGTCTGCTGTACACAGAAAAATAACGGCAAGCAGAGGGAAAAAGAACGATTTATCGGTATAAAGGCATATTACTGCGCTTACTGTAGAAATGATCAGGGAAGCTATTCTGCTGAATTTATATCTGTATAAAAAAGCGTCTGCGAAAAGTAAGCAGCACAATGAGAGAGAGGATATTACCGCTATGGCAGCGTCGCTTTCTCCCATAATACAATATGCAGCACAGGCGGCAAGTGCCGTCAGCTTAACGGTAAGGTAAAGTACAGCTTTATTCATAAAACAGTTGCTCCGTAATATTTCTAATCGATCAGCGGTTTTTCTTTTTTGTATATATCATTGCGGAGATCAGATACATCAGAACCGCAAAAAGCGCAAGTATAATAAGATTTGAAATGCAGCTGCTGTCAGGGTCGGCAGTTTTCCTTTTAATAATATCCATAAACCAATATTGCGGCATAATATATGAAAAGTTTTTAAGCGCTCCTACACTGTCAGTTATCGGAAACCATGCTCCGCCGAGAATACAGCCGATAGTGCCGAAGCCTATGACTATAGTGGTTATAGCCATTCTTGAAGCTTCCAGCATTGAAAGCATTAAAGCAAAACCTATTACAAAAAGAATATACAGCAGATACATAAGTACTGCAAGTCCGTAGCTTATACCGATATAGTAACCGCGTATAAAAATAGTTATCAGAGGAACAGCGCCAAGAAGTATACAAAGGGCGGCTCCGAATACCGCAGTACCGATTATATATTCGTAAGGCTTTACATTTGAGATCTGCATACGCTCATAGGTTTTTGTGGACTTATCGTCAAGCACTGTAAATGAAACTATTATGCATACTGACATTACGATCATAATGAAAAATCCGGAAGATATTTCAAATGCCGCCGCAGTAGTTTCATCCTTGTCGTATTCAACAGCATTCTCGGTTGTGAGCGTAACGTTCTCCTGTGATATATCGGAAAGAATATTTTGAAGTTTATTTCCGTTGCCTTCCGACGCCTGAACGGCTATGGACAGGCTTTGCATATAAATATCAATATATGACCGGATAAAGGCTGTATTTTCATAATCATTTGCTGTTGTAACGGTAAGAGGCATGACAGTTCCGCCGACTGCTTCCGAATCAAATCCCTGCGGTATTTCTATTATAGCAGAAATATCAGTATTAATCAATAGCCTTGACTGCTCATCAAAGGATAACCCTGTTTGTACGTCCATATTAAGATTTTCGGAAAGATAGTCTTTAAAATTATCCGAAAGAGGACTTTTATCATTATCTACAACGCCTACTGAGATCCTGTCGTTTCCGCTTTTAGACCCTAACATATCTTGTGCCATTGCGAAAGTTTCAAAGCATACGCAGAGCATTAATGCTCCCAGCAGTGCAATGAGAACAAACATACGGTTTCTCTTTACGGCGTTTTTCATGATTTTAATAATACTGCTCATTATACGCCCTCCTTTCTGCTGAATTTTAAAACTCCCAGAATCATAAGAGCAATAAATATTGCGGCGCTTACGGCGGTTACCTTAACAGCCGCCTCCTTATTTCCGAAAAGAGTAAGCTCAAAAGCCGCCTGTTGGATTATATAAGGCGGACAGATATTTGTAAATCCCTCTATATATATTTCTTTTGAAAATGAGCCGGAGAAGAACAGCATTATCCACGCCAGCGGCTGAAAAACTGCACCGGGGGAAATCTTTTTAAAAAACAATCCTGCAAACACACCGACAGACAGCGCTGCTAATGAAGCTGTAAACAGCATGAGAAACAGCAGCAGATTATTGACTGTTCCGTCAGCGTAATGAGCTCCGAAGAACACAATACTGACTACCATTATAACCGCTATCTGTATTATCGTCATAGGGAATGCGCCTAATATTTTAGCAAAAAACAGTTTAGCGCGGCTTATAGGCGATATGTACAGTCTATACATAGTATTATCCCTATATTCGCTGACAAAGCATTCACCGCCTGCGATCATAGAACACATAAATACTGTCATAACGACCATTGCGACTGCGTAATAATCTATCATTGAGCGTTCTATTCCAAGTCCTTTGGTTATTGTATATTCCTGATCGGAGGGCTGAAGCTGAGTAAGCGCAAGAGGATCGTCCGTATTTGCCGCACAGGCAGTATAGGTTTGGTTCATATAAAGAAAGCCTTTGGTCATAGCTTCTAAAGAACGGTTCTTGATACCGTCATCTCCTGTTAAAAGCATTATATTATTTTCTTTTGTCACGGCGCAGGCGGAAAGCTTTCCGGCTTTTACCTCAGCTTCTGCCTTCTCCATGGAATCAAAATGCTTTAAGGTGAGTATATCCTGTTCTTCAAGGTCTTTAAAATATTCTTCAGCTAAATCTGAACCGTCCTCAGAATAGTATCCTAAGGTTATTTTTCCTATCTCATAATCGGATATATCCAGATTTTCAAGCAGGTTTCCCAGAAGAAATACCATTAGCGAGGGGAAAAAGATACAGAAAAAAAGCTGGCTGCCCGCTCTGAAAAACCCTTTGATCTCTTTTATTATAACTGCAAGCATTATTTCGCACCCCTATCTCATTTCGTGACCCGTAAGCGTCAGGAATACGCTGTCAAGGTCGGGAATCTCGGATACAACGCTTATGATCGGCAGCCTGAGCTGTCTTATATGTTCAAGTATTTCAGAAAAATCAGAACATTCCAGGGTTGTTTCGATCTGTATTATATCACCGCTGACAGCAGCCGCATGAACGGAGGGGAGATTGACTATGTTTTTGATAAACTGTTTTTCGTCAAAGTCAGATGGTATTCTGGTTTTTAGCTTAAAGCATTTATAATCTGTAACCAATGATACAAGCTCTTGTTCAGTTCCGCAGGCTACAAGCTGTCCCTTGTCAATAATGGCTATCCTGTCGCATATCTGTTCTACCTCGTTCATATAATGTGATGTATAAATTACCGTAGCTCCCCGCTCTCTCAGAACTTTAATTGAATTGAGAATATGTTCTCTTGACTGCGCGTCAACACCTACTGTCGGTTCGTCCATAATAATAAGCTGCGGAGAATGGGCAATTCCGCAGGCAATATTCAGACGGCGTTTCATTCCTCCCGACATATGCTTCGGCTTCATTTTAGACTTATCGGCAAGTCCGACAAATCCAAGAGCTTCATTTGCTGCGTCATCAAGCTCTTTTCCCTTTATTCCATAAAGTGAAGCAAAGAACTTAACGTTCTCAGCAGCCGAAAGAAAGGGATATACGGCTATATCCTGAGGCACTAAGCCTATAAGCCTTTTAATTTCGTTCCTGTGCTTTTCAATATTCATTCCGGCGATTTCGACTGTACCTTTTGTGTAACCGTCCAGTGTTGTCATAATGTTTATTGCAGTTGATTTTCCTGCGCCGTTAGGTCCGAGCAGTCCGAATATCTCGCCTTTTTCGACTGAAAAGCTGAGATTGTCCAATGCGCAGAAATCTCCGTAGTTTTTTATAAGATTTTTTACCGATACAAACTCATTCATGTTGACACGTCCTTTCTATGGTTTAAGTATATCACAATAATTTAAGATCGGTAAGTTACATTTGACAGAATATCGTATTACATTTGTCATATTGCTGTATGATATAACTGCGCCGGCAGTCTAAAAGCCTGCCGGCGCAGTTTGTTTTTGTTTTATAATAAATAATATAAGTTCTGAATTTACCGAGTAAGAAGCCGCAGGCAGATATTCCGTTCAGAGCTTTCCGCCCTCCATTAAAAACGTAGCTTCCATATCTGCAATATGAACGGCGAGAGCAAGCGGAAACATTTCAAGAGCCTTGCCGATAGTATTTTTATTTTCTTCTCCGGAAAAACCCATATGCCATCTGATCGCAAAGGCTTCCTCTCTGGTAAGCCTCATAAAACCGGTAATTATGTAGACCGATTTTTCGCCGTGACCGTAGGGAAGCTGATCGTAAAAATCAAAATAGGGAACCTTTTCCCATACTCCGTCATCGTTTTTAGCATTTCGGTAGCTTATTCTGTAAAGGTTGACCTTGCATATATCGTGAAGCAGTGCTACAATAGCTATGCTTTCATCGGAAAAGTCTAGGCCGTACAGTTCTTTTACACGCTCTCGTTCGCAGTAATCCTTCAGACATTCGTAGACGTTTATCGAATGCTCGCACAGGCCGCCTTCATAGGCTCCATGATATCTGGTGGAAGCCGGAGCGGCAAAAAAATCGCTGCTTTCCGATAACAGCCATTCAAGAAGCCGTTCTGAACCGGGCCGGGTAATATGCTCTTTGTAAATGCTTATAAATCTGTCCTTTAAAGCTTTGATATTTTCCATTTAAATTCCTCCTCGGCAAATTGTTTTTACGAATTGTATTTTCGAGTTTATATCTTTGTTAAACTATTTATTTTGACTTAAACACTTATCTTTGAAGTATATGCCGGTCATGTCTAGAAAAAACCATATCAAAAGAATTATTTGTGCTATTATACAATATATTTTTTCATAATACACCTCTATCATATCAGTTTATTCTGCTAAACCTGAGAACTTAAATTGATGATATTTACACAAGCAATGCGTATTATTAAACAGCAGTAAAAATATAATTTATATAATTATAACATATTTTTTATTAAAAGAAAAGTAGTTTATAAAATTTTAATTACACTTGATTTTATTTGCTGTTTGTGATATTATAAATAAAGATTATAAGCGGATATGAGGGGATTTTGTTTTCATTCTGACTGAAATCCCATACAATACAGTATTGACTGCGTTAATGAACGCTGAAAGGAGTTTTGACTATGTGCGGTATAGTCGGTTATGTTGGAAAAGAGGATTGTACAAAGGTTTTGCTCGACGCTCTGAGCAAGTTGGAATACAGAGGTTACGATTCTGCCGGAATTGCAGTTTTTCAGGACGGTGAAATAAAGGTAAGCAAGACTAAAGGAAGAATTGCTGACCTGAAAGAAAAGATTTATAAGGACGGAGTTATTCACGGAGGTTCATGCGGTATAGGTCATACAAGATGGGCTACTCACGGAGAACCGTCGGATATTAATTCACACCCTCACGGTAACGCAAAGATATCTATTGTTCATAATGGAATAATAGAAAATTATCAGAAGATAAAAAGCTTTCTGCAAAAAAAAGGCTATGTTTTTGAAAGCCAGACTGATACGGAAACGGTTGCAAAGCTTCTTGATTATTATTATAACGGTAATCCGCTGGAAACTATACAGAAGGTTCTCGGCGATATTGAGGGTTCGTATGCTCTCGGGATCGTATTCAAGGATTTTCCTGAGTCGGTTTATGCGGTAAGAAAGGATTCTCCGTTGATTGTGGGAGTAGGAGAAGACGAGGCGTTTATCGCTTCTGACGTTCCGGCTATATTAAAATTTACAAGGAATTATTATCTGCTTGAAGCAGATGAGATAGCTGTCCTCAGCGGAGGAAAGGCTCAGATCTTTGATAAATACGGAACTCCTGCAGAGAAGCAGCTGATGGTTGCAGACTGGGATATGGAAGCAGCTGAAAAGGGCGGCTATGAGCATTTTATGCTAAAGGAAATAAATGAGCAGCCGAACGCAATAAAGCAGACCATCTCTCCCCGTATCAAAGACGGAATGCCTGATCTTGAGGAATGCGGATTGACTGCGGAAAAGTTGGCTTCATACAGCAGTATATTTGTAGTTGCCTGCGGAACAGCCATGCACGCAGGATTGGTGGGGAAATATGTTATTGAAAAGCTTGCAAGAGTGCCGGTTACCGTAGATGTAGCGTCTGAATTTCGCTACAGAGATCCTATAATCGGCAAGGGAGATCTTGTTATTGTAGTATCTCAGTCCGGAGAAACTGCGGATACGCTTGAGGCGCTGAAGCTTTCAAAGCGTCTTGGCGCACAGACTCTTGCTATAGTCAACGTTGTAGGCTCTTCAATCGCAAGAGAGGCTGATATGGTTATTTATACTCATGCCGGTCCTGAAATTTCCGTAGCGTCAACAAAGGCTTACAGCGTTCAGATCTCGGTGTTTTATCTGCTTGCTTTTTTGCTTTCCTATTCAAAGGGCACTATTTCCGAGGACGAATGCAGGCGTCTTACCTCTGTTCTTGAGGGCGTTCCCAATATGATAGACGTTATCTTAAAGCAGGAAAAGTCCTGTCAGTATGTAGCTTCACAGCTTATTAATGCTGAAAATCTGCTGTATATCGGAAGAGGGCTTGATTACGCTCTTTCGATGGAGGGCTCATTAAAGCTTAAGGAGATCTCATATATTCATTCCGAGTCCTATGCCGCCGGTGAGCTAAAGCACGGAACTATTTCGCTGGTTACCGAGAGTATGCCGCTTATTGCCGTTGCAACTCAGCGCGATCTGTTTGACAAAACCGTCAGCAACGCCAAAGAGGTAAAAGCAAGGGGAGGAAAGGTTATTTTCGTTACCCACAATTATATTAATGTTGACGACGATGTTGCGGATTATAAGATCGGTCTTCCAACGATAGACGATATTCTTATGCCAATGCTTACCGTTGTGCCGCTGCAGCTTATTGCGTATTATACGTCAGTTCTCAGAGGGAATGATGTTGACAAGCCTAGAAATCTTGCTAAATCAGTAACTGTTGAATAGCTTTTACAGATTTTCAGCGGCGCTCCGAGGTTTTTATCTGGCAGGCTCTTATGCGGTCGATTTCATCCTTCTATGAGAGGAGATAACATTTTGACGAAGTTGAAAGGCAAGATTTCTATCAGCGGAGGAAAAGCCGCAGCTGTAATTTTATTTGCGGCTCTGCTTTTTCTCATGGTATTTGTAGCTGCCGACGCCAGAAATCATACAGACGTTGAAAATATAAGTATAGATATTCCTGAAGCGGTTGATTTTAATTCAGGCTGGAAAAGCAATGGAGACCCCGTCGATATTCTAAGCGGTCATGAGTTTTATGATTCTATAGAAATAACAAATGTTTTGCCTGAAGATATACCGGCGTCCGGAGTCTTGTTCTTTGATTCTCATGGTCTGTCGTGCAGAATACTTGCAGATTCTGAAGAAATATATTCATACGGAGATGATCAGAGTCTTGATAAGTCCAAAGTTTTGTCAAATGTACATTGTTTTGTAAAACTTTTTGATAAATATGAGGGAAAAACGATAACCTGTATATTTACAGCGCCTTACGGAAAAGGAGTTCTGCCGTCTTTTAAATACGGGAGTGAGAGCGGAATAATCGGAGCTTTGATAAAGTCGGATTTTTTTACTGTTATTTTTGCAGGACTTCTGCTGTTTATATCCCTTTGTCTGATAGTTGTGTATTTTATATTTAAAGTTAAGAAAATTGCTTTCCGAAATAAATGCCTTTTTTATTTAGGCGCTTTCATTCTAACTTCAAATGTATGGATAATAACCGATACTCAGATACTGCAGTTTATTACCAATGAAGTTACTGTTGTTGCGTATATTTCATATTTTTCCTTTTCTCTTCTTCCGGTTATATTCCTGATGTTTATAAAGGATTTTTGTGTATACGGCAGAAAGTTTATATTAGGAATATGTATAGCGTATCTTACTGTTCTGATTGCTTTAAACATATCCTTCCTTTCAGGTGGCTTAGATATAATGAACAGCCTGTTTGTTATACATTTACTTATTCTGACCTCGTTCGCCGCTGTTGTCATCTGTATTGCTGTAAATATCAGAAAGAAGAAGGATGGGAAAACATGCAGGCGTCTGCTTCATGCTACGTTTGTCCTCGGCGCTTTTTCGGCGATTCAAATGGTTTCATATTATCTGAATCATGATAGTTCAAGAAATTCGGTTTGGTTTGAAACAGGTCTCCTTGTATTTATTATAATGCTGGCCAGAATAGCAATTTATAAGGCTATGGACTTTCTTGAGCTTAATGCCCAAAACAGTATATATAAAAAGCTTCTGTATACTGATTCCCTTACTCAGCTCGGAAGCAGAATGAGCTTTGATCAGTATATAGATAAGCTGGGAAAGAAGCTGTGCTGCGGAGATAAGATCGGATTTCTTGTAATGGATCTAAATAATCTTAAAGAAACAAATGATAATCTTGGACATATGAACGGAGATAAGCTGATAAAGGATATGGCTCAGTGTATAAATAATGCATTCGGTTCTGACGTTCAGTCGTTCAGGATAGGAGGAGATGAGTTCGTTTCGGTTTTCGTCAACAGCGAGCTGACTGCCGAAGGCGCAAGAAGAGAGCTTTTTTCTGTAATCGAAAGATTTAATCTTGCTTATCACAGCAGCGTTTCAGCCGCTGTAGGCTGCTATGAATCTAAAATTAAAGGCAGCTCTCCGAAAACTGATATTATGAACGTTTTTAAAATGGCAGATGATAATATGTATTCCATTAAGGCTGAAATGCATAAAATATCAGGAAAGATCAGATAGCTTTCAGGCAACCAAATAAAACGGTTGCCTGTTTTTATGAAAGGACTGTAGTTATATGGGAAAATACTCGGCTTATGTTTTTGATTTTGATTTGACGCTTGCGGATTCGTCTAAGGGTATACTTATATGTTTTAAGCATACCTTAAAAGAGTTCGGATATAAGATTCCGGATGACAATAAAATTTACAGAACGATAGGTCTTACGCTTACAGACGCATTCGACATTCTTACGGGAATAGAGAATAATCCTCAGAGAGAGGATATGCGCAGGGAATATGTTAAAATTGCGGACAAGGAAATGGTTAAAAACACATTTTTCTATAATGACGCAATTGCGGTATTACAGGTGCTTCAGCTCGCTGGACTTAAGGTCGGAATAGTTTCAACAAAGTACAGATACCGTATTGAAGATACCTTTAAAATTCAGGCAGGCTCTTTTCCTGTTGATATTATTGTCGGAGGAGAGGATGTTAAGCAGGCTAAGCCGGATCCTTCAGGTCTTAACTTAATAATCAAAAGATTTAATGAGCCTAAGGAAAATGTACTTTATATAGGTGACAGCTATATAGATGCTCAGACTGCAATGAATGCCGGAGTTGATTTTGCAGGCGTTACTACAGGTTCGACGTCAAGAGATGATTTTATGAAATACCCTCATATCTGCATAGGAGACAGTCTGTCAGCTATATTTACCGAAATTAACAATTGCAAGTAAAATAAATATTAAAATTGTATTAAAATTGCTTGCTATTTGGCATATGAAATGGTATAATATAAGTTGAATATTTATTGGCTGAACATATGCAAAGCAGCGGAAAGGACAGTTAAATGATAAAGAGCATGACAGGCTTCGGAAGGGAACGCCGTATTATCAACGGCAGAGAAATTTTGGTTGAAATACGATCTGTAAATCACAGATATTACGAATTTACCGCCAGAACTCCCAGAGCGTACGGCTATCTTGACGAAAAGCTTAAATCCTTTGTTAATAATGCAATTTCCAGAGGAAAGGTTGAGGTTTCCGTCTCTGTTTACAATCAGGAGGGAGCAAGCGCAAATATTGAGATAAACCGCGAGATCGCAAAAGGATATATAGGCGCTTTAAGAGGCTGTGCTCAGGAGCTTTCTCTTAACGATGATCTATCGCTTTCTAATATTATGCGCCTGCCGGATATTTTTACGGTCGTTAAGGTTACGGATGATGAAGAGGAGATATGGAACA
>NZ_BAAHNZ010000011.1:0-90887 GCF_054655215.1 Hominimerdicola intestinalis | reverse complement strand
GAACTTTTCAGTTGAAGCCGCGTGATTCTATCGAGATCTATACAGATAACGATATGATCATCCTTAAGAAGTTCCAGCGTACTTGTGTATTCTGCAACAGCGCTGAAGATGTTGTTGAGTATAAGGGCAAGACTGTATGCTCGGATTGTATGGCTGAGCTGATGGGGAGGCGTGTATAATGGATCAATCTACTATAAATGCTTGGCATTGCATTATCTGAATTTGATATAACGTATCTAAAAGAATATATATTGGAATCGGAAATTAATAAAACGCAGTTGGCAGAAGCATATAAACCATTTCCGAAAGATAAATTAATGCCGAGAAAAGAAATATCTCTGGAACAGTATGAGGATATGTATAATACTTTGCCGCCTGTTCCTTTAAAGTCTTCTCTGTTTGCAAACGGATTCCAAAGCAGTGAACAGTATTCATATAAAACAAATCCTGAAACAGGCAACGATGAACCAACATACATGACTTTTGTAAAGGCAGACGGAAAAGCATACTATGCCGGAGATAACTTTATGGGTCGTATTTCTGAGGACAATGCTGAAGCGGTGTTAAGTAATCTTTGCCGAGATGAAATTGAAGCAGAGGCAGTTGTTGAAGAAGCTGAAGCGTGCGAGATGTAAGGCTATCAGGGCATTAGTAAAATATTGAAAGGAAGAAGCTATGAATAATACGATAATATCGGTTGTTATGCTGGGCGTATGTCTTATGATATACGCCTTGTATATACTATACAATAAAGTGATCTTACCCAGACAGGAGGAAAAACAGCAGTCAGCTCGGAAAATGTCGGCGAATACCTGGACAAATGTTGCGGATATTGATGACGCAGTCTATACAAGAGACGGATATATCATATCAATATACCGAATTTCTCCGGTCAACACAGATCTGATGACAGTGCGAGAAAAAACGGAGTTTGTTAAGATCGTTTCCGGCTCGTTGTCGTCGATCAGAACTCCGTATAAGATACTGGCTGTTCCGCAGCCGTTTAATGTACAGCCGTACCTGGATAATCTTGGCGAACAGAAAAGAATTGGGTCTGATATACGCAAGCTCATAATATCCAATGAGATCAGTTATGTAAACAGCATGGTAGTTTCAGGCACAATGGTTGAAAAGAAGTTTTACGTCTTGACATGGAGCAAGGCTGAGGAAGATTATGCTAAGGAACGAGAAGATTTTATCACACACTGGAATGACAGCAGGAAGCTCGAAACGCAGCTGCTCAGCCGTCAGGAGATAATACAGCTGTGCAATTTAATTTACAATCCGTCCGTTACTGATGAAATATATGAAAATCAGGCGGTCATACTGCCGGAAATAAGGAGTTGAAATAAAATTGAAGAAGAAAAGAACGCAGTCTAAAGATAGGGTAAATAATTCGGTCATTAATGTAATATCCCCTCAATCATTAGTCAACAACATAAAGGATATTGAAATATCAGGGTATAAGGCGGAGGGATATTTTGTACACAAATATCCAAGCAGACTTGACTACGGCTGGCTTACCAGAATCGTAAATATGGAAAATTCAATTGTCAGCATAGGAGTTTCGCCGATAGATGAATCGGATTTTTTGGACGCTCTCAACAGGAACATAATAAACAAGGAAAATGAAGCTGAAGAAAACAATAATCCTCTGAAACAGCAAAGAGCGGAAACTGCTGCAAATGACAGCAGAAAGCTTATGCAGGAAATTGACAACGAGGGTATCTCGGTCTGTCAAATGGGATTAAACTTTTTGACGATTGCTCCAAACGATAAGGAGCTGCAGCGAGCCTCCAGACGTGCAAGATCTATACTGTCCGGTATGGGCATAAAGACCAGACTTGCCTCCAGAAGACAGGATAAAATACTTAAACAATGCGTTCCCACCTATACTTTAGATCCTGAGGTCAATCAGATAAGCAACAGGATAGTGCCGTTAACAACGCTGATCGGCGGCTTTCCTTTCAGCTCGTCCGGATTCTCAGATAAAAACGGAGACTATTTTGCTAAATCCCTGGACAATAACATTATGATGATCGACTACTGGCTAAGAGGTGATGATCGAACAAACTCAAATATGGTTATAATGGGGCAAGCAGGTCAAGGAAAATCGGCTTTTGTTAAGGCGTTTGCTATTATTCAGTTTAAAAACGGAGTAAAGCAGATTTTTATTGATCCAGACGCGGAATATGTCGAGCTTGCTCATAATCTCGGCGGAGCGGTTATAAATTTGGGCGGAGGCGGCAATACAAGGATAAATCCGCTTGAAATACGTCCGGCGCCGAAGGACGATGAAAAAGAGCTGAACAGATTATACATAGACGAGGGAAACGGCATGGGAGATCTTGCGCTTCACATCAAAACACTTGAAATTTTCTTTTCAATGTATCTTCCAGATCTGACAATGATCCAGAAGTCATTATTGAAAAAAACAATAATCGAGTTGTACAGGCAGTTTGATATAACCTGGGAAACAGACGCTGCAAAGCTGTCGCATACTGATTTCCCTATATTTTCAGATCTTCATAAGCTTCTGAAGCAAAGGCTTGAGGAAAGCGGCGGTGATAAGGACTATCGAGAGCTTGTGGAGCTGCTTACAGATATATCCGAAGGCTCGGACAGCTTTATCTGGAACGGTCACACGACGCTCGATACAGAAGCGGACATTATTGTGCTGAATACCAAAGCGCTGCAGACGACGCCGGACGCTGTTAAGCGGACTCAGTATTTTAACATCCTGACCTGGTGCTGGGAGCAGATGACTAAAGACAGGGATACCAAAGTATTGCTCTATGAGGATGAAGCTTATCTGTCTATTGACCGCAGCGTTCCGCAGTCCTTGGCATGGCATAGAAACTCTATTAAGCAGGACAGAAAATACGAGGCAGGAATAGTTATCATATCCCATAGTGTTGTTGATTTTCTGGATCCCGATATTAAGATGTACGGACAGGCAATGCTCGATATACCTTGCTATAAGGTATTATTCGGAACAGACGGTCAGAATCTTTTGGAACTTAAGCAGTTATATAACCTGACAGAAGCCGAAGAGGAATTATTGTTGAAAAAGAAAAGAGGACAAGCCTTATTCTTAGCCGGAGCTAAACGTCTGGGTGTGCGCTTTGAAATACCGGAATATAAGCTAAAGCTTATGGGAACGGCAGGAGGCAGATAAATGAACAGGTATTTTCTGATTATGAAAATGCTTCAGCAAAACGACAGTAATACCGGAAGAAATGCAGCAGTAATGATAATAGTATTGTTACTGCTGTTTCCGCTTTTTATAATCATACTTATAGCAACTGCGTTATCAATGCCGGCAGACTGGATCAAAGATCATCTGCTGCTGGAAGGCACTCCGGCAGAGGAGCTGTATATCATACAGCAGATACGTCCGGATCTTATACAGCAGGATCAGACTGTACTCGAAGGTTATGATTTCGGTATGCCTATAAACCGCACAATACAGCATTACTTTGGCGATGAAGCAAACGGACGGACGCTCGACTATCTTACTTACAACTGCGACGGCGACAATCTATATGCTATTGCTGACGGTGAGGTAGTCGAGATCGATTCGTCCGAAGCGTTAGGCGGCTGGTATATCGTAGTAGAACATGACGCTCCGGCGGACGATGAGGTCAACTGGTGTCTATACAGTAAATACTGGGCTGTGGACACGGAGGCGGAACACGCTGAAGTAGGTGACAGCGTAGATCAGGGAGATATTATAGGTCACGCTCTTACGGCCGATGAGGATCATGCTACTATGATATTTTGCTTCCAGATGTACGGCGATTCTGATTATGAGCCTATTGACCCTTTGCCTTACATAGGCGAAAAAGAGTTTGACGAGGAAATTATTAAGCACCATTGGGATAATGTTGTTATTGTCGGGAATGAGAAATAATTTTGAAAAATACTTTTGTTGAAATCATTATTGTACTAGCAATAATGATTAGGGTCATATTATAGGTACTTAAATAAGCTGAAAAGCTATAACCTACAAACTTTAGTGACGTTACAATATATAACAACGTACTGGTTGATACCATGGTTAAAGCTATCGTCTTCAAATAATTCAAACATCGTTTTAAAGGCTTCATTAGATAATGATAGCTGTAGAGCAATTATCATTATTATAAACATACTTCGTTTAGTATGTAAGTCTAAGATGAAATCTTTAATTTGATAGTATAATTTCATAATCGTTCCTCCCAGTTTAATTCTACCTCACAAATATGTCGGAGTCAATTTTTTAGGTGATTAATATGAAAAAAATTTTGAATAGAAAACATTCACTAAAGCTAAGTTTTAGCTGTATTGTCTTACAGACAATTATATATGCGGCTACGCTGACTTACTTTAATATGACAGGCTCTATTAAACCATTGGTTGTATGGATACTCATAAAGTTTTTAGTTCTTTGTGCAGCGTTTAAATATATAAAGCAAATAATCAAAAATGCTGTTTCCCATTGTGGGTATCCAACTGCAACAGTTATCGAATCTATTATTGACACATATATTATTGTTTCTGATTTATCAATATTTGCCGCTGTTTTGAATGCGGTGATTTTGTTATTAACAAGGGGGTAAAATAATATATTGAGCAAAACAAATGCAGAACATAGCTATAACCGATCCGAAATACGAAGGCATTATATTAAGCTGCGATACTGCCGATATTTAATTTCAATCATAAAAAAATTTCTCATTAAGACGCTGATAATTTTCAAGTGTCTTTTTAATTTAATCAGATAAAGGAGAGAACATAAATGCAAACGCTTGCCGTAGTAGATACACGATATAAGAGCATGATTATGAGCTGTAATGCTGATGATGACACGGATATAAAGACAATACACAGCGATTATTCGTTTCAAACTTTTCTAAAGAAAGATATGCAGCTGCATAAACATTGCAAAAGAATAATTCTACAGCGAAGCTGCATATCTGAAAATGACGATGAATTATCGGAACTACTGGAGCAGCTGCAAATCATCTATACCGACATTATTATCATTATCATATATCCGGGAGCTAAGGATAAAGCTGGAGGATTTTTAAGATCTGTACTAAAGCTTGAAATACTTAATATTGTCACTGCCGAAGATGAGCAGGAGCAGTACATAGAGCTTGAGCGCTGTTTGACATATGGTATGGACGCTTTAGGCTGGATCAGGATCTTTCCGGAGCTTGTCCAACAAGATGATATAAATACTGAAAAGAAAAATATATTTGCAAAGTTAAGCGGCAGGAAAAAAATCTTAATTGCCGCCGCTTGTGCTGTGCTGATCGGCTGTACAGCGGCGGTACTAGTGCTTCCCAATTCAGGCAGCAATGAAATAGCTGTACAGGCACAGACTTCTGATACATCCGCAGCTGAAGCTTCTTACCCAGAAGCTTCAGCTGCGGAAACGACAAGTGTGACAACATATTTTACGTCCTCCACATCTTCAGCGAAAACATACTCAGCCAGTAGTACATCTAAAAGCACAGCTGCTTCTGTTTCTTCAAAATCAAATACTGCTTCAAAAACAACAACTTCTGCAGACATTTTCTCCAAGACTGAAAAGTCCTCTGAAATTAGCAGATCTGAAACGTCAGTTTCTTATACCGCTTCTGCAGCGCCGCCGACAGCTTCAAGACAACCCGCTGTTTCAGCAGCTGTAACAACAACATCTAAAAGGACTACTACAACAACGCAAGCACGAATTAAAGTACACGGAATAAGCCTAATAACCGGCTTTGCAAACAATAACGTTATATTATCGGTCAATAAGTCTGTAAGCATATCGGCTGTAATATCACCGGATAATGCCGATAACAAAAGTGTAATATGGTCTAGTAACCGTCCAGATATTGCAGTTGTAGACGGCGGCAGGATCACCGCTAAAAGCAAGGGCAAGGCGATAATTACAGCTGTTACTCAGGACGGAGGCTTGTCTGCTTCCTGTATGGTGACGGTACAATAATAAAAATTCGGCTGTTTCCTCCCACAGAAACAGCCGATCAGTTTTTGAAGACATATCTATGGTGACCAAACCGTCTTACATTTCCCAGCTTCCGTTCAGGGAGCTTTTTTGTGTAATCATAGAGCTGTCAAAAACAAACACCCATTTTTTTACTTAGAGAAATGAAAGAAAAAGTACATCTTCCAACTACTTAAATATTAGCATGATTTTTTCAATATGTCAACTTGATTAGCTATATTTAACATATATTTTACATTTGAAAGGATAGAAAATGAAAAGATATTATAAAGTACCCAATATGATATTTGATTTGCAGCTGTCTGCTTCTGCTTTTGTTATATACGTTCTTCTTTCTAACAGATTTTATTTTACAGTTACGGTCAAAATAAAGCTACACACCTTATCTGATCACACAGGCTTGTGTGTAAATACGGTACAGACTGCCCTAAGGGAGCTGCACAGCAAAGGACTTCTAAAAGTAAACCGGAGATATAAAAACGGTCACAGAACTACAAATGAATACACCTTAAATCGCTTGCAGGGAAAATTCAGCAGAATAGACCGCAGGCTTTTTTATTTTATACTCAGCAATGTGGGTAAGTCTGCTTTAATGGTTTACTGCTCTGTTAATTACTTCTGCAATAATAACGGCAGAGCATTTCCGTCTTATAGTCAAATCAGCTCTCTTACAAGACTTTCAAGGGCTACCTGTATTACAAAGGTAAGATTACTTGGCGAGCTGGGACTGCTCATCAGGGAGCATTATATCTGCGCTGCAGGAGATTATGGACACAACAACTATGCTGCTGTAAGTCTAAGTCTAAGGTTTTTTCTTTTCAATATTATACTATCTTCATACCGCAAGGCAAAAATAAATGCCGCACGTCTGCAGAAGCTGATGAAGCTGAAGCTACGGCGTGGTGCCGGATCTGATAATATACGGGGTGGTATAATTTTTGATAAACGTATTAAAGACCCACTTAAGTACTCAAATATTGAAAAGAATAAGTTTTTACCTACTTTAACAGTGATATGTGATATTATACATGAAAATCTGATAAAAATCGGTCATATGCTTCGTAAAGGTTTAAGAAAGCTTCGGAACATGTTCAGATACTAGCTTTACTTCGGTTTCGGTGCAAGCCGAGATTTGTCTTTTTCAATTTTCAATTTAGTTATAGGAATATTTTAGTAGATTTTTATTGTAATTTGTAGTAATACATATCTTGGTATTGATTTTATCTAATTTTGTTATATAATAGATAATTATAGGGAAAGAGGGTATTGTTATGAGTTTTGAAACAATATTTAAAGAAAAGATTGAATTGGAAAAATTGGTTGTCGCGCTTACTCGTGAAAATATGGAACTGAAGCAACGGTATAACTGTAATTCAGAAGACAATCAATTATTTGCGGACTTGTTATTAAAATGGCTTGAAAAGAAGAAGTCCCAGGTCAGAGCCAACACATACGATGGCTATCGTTCGCAGATAAACAAACACATCGAGCCTTATTTTCGTGCCAACAATCTGCACTTATCCGAGATAACTCCCATCGTCATTGAGGATTACTACAGAGTTAAGCAGCGTCAAGGCTTATCTGGTAACACTCTTGCAAAGCACCACAACAGCATTCACGCTGCACTTGGAATTGCTGTTCGCAATCGATGGATTACTTACAATCCTGCCGATTACACGGAAAAGCCGGGAATTGAAAAGTTCTGTGGAAGCTTTTTGACTATTAATGAGCTGCAGCGCTTATTCAAACATTTAGAGGGACACAAGCTGTATCTACCTGTGGTTCTGGCTGCTGTGTTAGGCTTGCGACGGAGTGAGGCTCTTGCATTACGCTGGAAAGACATAAACTGGGACAGCAAAACGGTATGTATACAGCATACAGTTGTCAAGTACAGTGAACATCACAGAAACAAGCTGTTTTTTTCCAACTTGACGAAAAATGACTCCAGTCACAGAACTCTGCCTATACCCGAAAAACTTTTTGATTATCTACAAAAAGTAAAAATTAAACAGTGCAAGTTATACATCAGAAACCGAAAAGTTTACAACAAGCAATATCTTGAATACATATGTGTTGACGAATTCGGTAATTTTATCACTCCTGATTATGTTTCAAAAAAATTCAAGATACATACCGACAGATTGAAACTTAAATGCAGGTATCACGATTTACGGCACACCTGCGCCAGTCTGCTCTATCAGAACGGCACACAGATGAAAGCAGTATCTCAGTGGCTTGGACACAGCAGCACGGCGGTTACAGATTCAGTCTACATTCACCTATCTTTTAAGGACAAGCAGAACATAGCCGATACACTTAACGACATGATTGATTTATAATAACTAAAAATATAATAGCTTCGGGGATCATCTCCTCGAAGCGTAAATAAGGATACATCTTTTTGTGTCACCGTGACAAAGAAGTTTTTCTTTTAAATTTGAAATAATAAATAAGCTCAGGAGAGAATAGTTTTTTCTCCTGAGCTGTTATGTTGTGAGACATCATGTCGCAGTTATAAATTTAACTCTTGAATGTTTCCATATTCCTTAATCAAATAATCACTGCTTGAATAGCTTATTTCAGCATGACAGATTATATCATACGGCAGCTTCACTTTATAAATCTCAAGCTTTTTCGCGTCACTTGCCTCATAGAGGAAAAACGGTGAATCAACTTCATCAAACAAATAGAAGTTTCCCTGTATAACGCCGCAGTTCTGGCAGTGATTAGCTAAATAGCTTTCTTTTACGACGTTTGAATAACCGTATTTTAAACTGTAATTTTTTGCTACAAAATCACATATGTTTTTCGGCAGTTCTTCGATGAAAGGGCAAATATGTATATCGTCTTTAGTATACTTATAATTCCTTTTGCCGTTTTCATCTTCCATTATATACATAAGTTTTTCAACGCCTAAGCCTACAACAGAAGTTTGTTTATGACACTTAAAGCATTCATGCTTTCCACCTATTATGTATATATAATCGCACAGTATAATATTTCCGCTGTTTTTAGGTATCCATTTATCAAATTTATAATAATCTTTTCCGAGAAATACTGACCATTTCTTATATTCTGGATTCCATCTTGCACCCAAAGCCTTCGCTTCTTCTTTTTCTTCATATGGAACATTGAGTAAAAGCATAATTTATTTTCCTCTTTTCTTTATTTTTATTAATGGCATAATAATATTAAGATTTTAACCGACAGACCTTTCAAAATATTTATATTTAGAAAGCTCGTCCATAAACTTAATCGCATTTTTTCTTTTAATTCCGTTTGTCCTATAAATAGTGTAATTTGTTCTTATTTCAACTGTATATCTTAATGATAATTGTTTGCGGTATGTATGAACAGCGACAACATCTGAAATTGTAATGTTATAGCTGCTAAATAAGCCATTTTTTCCTTGGATATTGCCGTTTTGAATCGTTATTTTTTTGTTGTATCCATTTATATTAACAAGTAGTGCGATTAACCATCCTATTGTTAGTAGATATGAAGTTTGGTAAATAACAACAAATAACAATAGCGAAGTAGCTTTTGATAAAAATCCCATAATAAAATCTAAGATAAAAACAACAGCCAATAATATCAGATTAACTTTCAATTCCCATCTGTTTACACTTCTAATTGTAAATTCATTCATAGCTAACACCCCAGACTGCGACATGATATCGCACTTTTTTGAAAAACAAAAAACCATATATTTTTGTAAAACCACTTGACACCTTGCGCAAATTTCTTGATTCCATCTCGCACCCAAAGCCTTTGCTTCTTCTTATTCCTCCTTTTTGTGTCACCGTGACACTCTCCAAAGTTTTACTAGAAAACTTGAAAAAGGAAATAAAATCCACATATTTTTGTCAAAAACCTCTTGACAACCCTCACAAATTGTGGTAATCTAAATACATGGGTATAACAAAAGACACCCACCACAGGTTACGTTTTCTGCCAGGAAAACGTAACCCAAGCAACACAGATGTCAGTCGCAACTGTGAAACCTTTAGGTGAATGCCTAATATTCGTCTACTATTGTAGCACGATTATTATAAATTTGTCAAGGGCTTTTCAGATCGTTTGTGAGAGGACATCTGAAGGGCTCTTTTGTATTACTTAAGATAACAACATTGCAATTAACTTTAATTGCACGGTGAGGTACGCACTGGCAACACCGTTATCAAGGGGATTTTTCCCTAGCTTAGTAGGTTTGAGTGAGCCGCCGCACAGCAGTCACTTCGTCCAATTAGCAAGGGACGCTAAAGTCTGAGGTATGATGTAATCTCAGCCGCTCGGAAAAAGTGGAGCGAAAGAAATCATCAAATAAAAAACATTTATATTATAAATCGCAAGCCTTCACCTTGTATGATTTATAATAGCCTCAATAAGTATATTAGTATATGCTTATTGAGCGGAATTCATAATAATCTTGTTTGTGGATTCCGCTCAATGAACATAACTGGTGAGCTACAAGGGGCTCGAACCCCTTACTTACTAACTCACAGCCAGTCACTTTTGAAAGATGGTGCCGGTGACCGGGGTCGAACCGGTACGGTATCACTACCACAGGATTTTGAGTCCAGCACGTCTGCCAATTCCATCACACCGGCATTGAAATTAATGCTTAATTATTATAGCATAATTTCTAACAAAAGTCAAGCTTTTGAAACTAAAAAATTGCTCGTTAAATTTATGCACATTTATATAAAAAACTCCTTGCTTTTGAATGTAAATTATGATAAAATTAATATACAGAATCAATTATTTTTTCTATATAAAAATAACTTTCCAGGAGGTTTTATAATGTGTATCAATGATTTGAAAATATTAATCTGCGATGATTCTATGTTTGCCAGAAAAAAGCTTGGTATGTTTATTTCTTCTTTAGGAATAACAACTATTTATGAGGCTGCTGACGGAAAGGAATCTGTCGAAAAATATATGAAATTCAAGCCCGATGTTGTTTTCATGGATATCGTTATGCCTGTACTTACCGGTGTAGACGCCTTGAAACAGATCATGGCTTTTGATCCCGAAGCAAAGGTAATAATGGCTTCCTCCGTCGGAACTCAAAGCCATTTAAAAGAAGCTATCAATGCCGGAGCAATTGATTTTCTGCAAAAGCCTATCGACGATTCGCAGGTCGAAAAAATTCTCAATAATATTTCAAGGGGGAATTAATATATGTTTGCACAATTTTTCGGCGGTTATCTCCTGAATAAAAATCTGGTCACAGCTGAAGATCTTGCTCAGGCGATAGAAGATAAGGCCAATACAAGAGCACGTCTTGGGGTTCTGGCGATCAACGCGGGTCTTATGACGGCTGAACAGGTCGAACATATCAATGTAGCACAGCAAAGTGTAGATAAACGCTTCGGAACGCTTGCAGTGGAATTCGGATATTTAACGGAAGCAGACGTAGACCGTTTGTTGTCTGAGCAGCCGAAGGATTATCTCGTTCTGGGACAGACCCTTGTAAATAACGGTGCGCTTACAAATGCTCAGTTTGAAGATGCCATTAACAATTACAAAGCTGAAAACAAGCTGTCCGATGAGGATATTTCAAGCAGCAAGAATGAAAAACTGCTTGAGCTTGTCAATAAGTTTTATCACTTTAATACTGCGGAATATGCCCGTATTTATGCCGCTTATGTAACTCTGCTTTATAAAAATATTATCAGATTTATAGGCGATGATTTTACTCCGTACGAATCTTCCGTTGCCAGAAGCTTTGACGCCGTAAATATCGTCAGCCAGAAAATAAACGGCAAATATAAGGCCCGTATCTGTATTGCCTGCGGTCATGACGAGTATATTCACATAGCAGAGCGTTTTTCCAAGGAAAGCTTAAATGAGATCTCAGATTATACCGACGCAGCTGTCGGAGAATTTCTCAACGTAACAAACGGACTCTTCTCGGTTAGCGAATCAAATGAATACGGAAACGAGCTGACCCTAGAGCCTCAGGAATTTATTAAATCCGGAAATGTAAAATTTGAAAAAGACGCATTCTGTATACCGGTAGCTTTTTCGTTCGGAGAAGTAATTTTTATAATTTCGATCTATGATTAATAAGCAAATAAAGCCGCGAAGCAAAAAAGCTTTGCGGCTTATTTTTATGTCCTGACTGCCCTTACCGCAACTCTGCTCCAACCGCTCCAGGTGCAGGTAAACAGCGTAAGATCCCAATCATCGGAATTTGAAAGCATTGAATCAATATCCGTACCGTTTATCAGATCAGTCTGAATAGCTTCAAAGGTAAATTCACGTCCGTATATATCTGTAAAAATAATCTTGCTTCCGCTGTTAAGCTCATCAAGTCGGGCAAAAAAATCCTTGTAATTATGCGCTGCAATTACAATATCCCTCTGTTTAATAGTTCCTGAATACCTGCATGGCGAAATATTAAGGTTATCGTAGCTCCACTCGCTCATAACAGGAAGCTCTACCTCAATATCAGGAATTGAAATAATTCCGATATACAGCCTGCCGTCTATTTCAATATATCCTTCATCAGATATATCAGCGCTCTCCTCCTCCGAAGCCTCGGACATATCCTTATCAGATACAAAAGAGGTTTCGGTAATTTTATTTTTCAGAGTATCCAAAACGCTTCTCATATTTTTTTCACTTTGGTTCTCATGATAGCAATTCCATAAAACAAGGGACAATGCCGCCAAAAGCAACACCGCCCCTGCAGCTATCAGAAACCGTCCTTTTGAGTTTCTTTCAGCCATAATATTTTTTATCACTTTCTCTTTGAATTAACTCTTACTCCGACTGCTATCAATATAAGACCTGCAGCAGAAAGCGCCGGAACAGGCCACCAAAGCTGTCCTGTCTGAGGAAGCTTGCCTCCGTTTGAGGACGTTTCAGTTTCAGAGCCGGTATCAGTTTCCGAAGAATCAGTAGTTACAGATGTGCTGTAGCTGTTGACTATCGTAAACTGAGTTTCATTAGATTTGTAGCTGACTTGGTAATCCTTGGGTATATCCTTTTCTTTTATCTTCCACTCCGAATCGGCGCTTGCGCTCCATTTATAAGACCAGCCGTTTGCTTCGTTAAGCTCAACAGTTTCCTTAAGAACACCGTCACAGTAAAGCTCAACGCTTATAGCTTCCGGTCTTACGTCAATATTGTCATTTTCCCAAAGCTTTATAACCTTAAATTCCGTTATATCAGGGGAAGGGATTTCGGTTACCGTGAACTTCGGATAAACAGTCAGATCAAAAGTTTCTCCGCCATTTTCCGTCATTTCAATAAGAGCTGCACTCGGAGTATAAAGCTTACCTCCGGCCTCTGCAGAACTGCCGGTTATAAGGTACAGACCTGGCGTTAAGCCTTCAAAGACTGCCTCTCCTTTGCTGTCCGTACTCCTCTCGGCAGCCGGTGCAAGCTTGTCCACCACAGCATAGTTTTCAAGAGTAGCAGCAGCTTTCTGTACCGCTGAAACTGACATATCGTCAAGAGCTACAGGATATTCAGCAAAGTCTCCTTCGAGAGCAAATGAGCCGTCATCTTGCCTTGAACCGACACGGAAGGCCCTCATCTTCATGTCCGAAAGCACTGCCTCATCAGTTTTGCATATAAGCGTCAAAACCCCGTAAGCTTCGCTTTTATCATTGCTTGCAGCTGCCGTTATACCCGAACAGGCAAGCATCATCAGTGCAGCTATGCATAAAACTAAGCTAAAAAGCCGTTTCGTCTTTAATTTCATTTATTTATCACCTCTACTGATTATCAGTTCCGTTTTCTCCGCCGTCATTATCATTGTTTGCTATATCTGATAACAGAATATCCTTCGGCGAATGTTTTTTTCTGCCTCCGAATATCCAGAAGATAATCAAAGCAAGCAGCAGCGGAGCGGCAATTAACGGAAAAACCGTCATTGGATCGAGCTGAACTGCGTCCGCTGTAACCTTTGTTACTGAAGAATAAACCGTATCAGTTCTCTTTCCTCTTACTAAAAGTCTGTGTGAATTAATTCCGTAAGGGGTACAAGTCATAAGGGTAACATAATCACCGCCAGGTATTACCGCTAGATCGTCAATATCTTCAGGCTTTACGATAAGTATCTTATCTACTTCGTAAGTGAATACCTCGTTAAGGACCGTTATCGTAAAATTATCGCCTTCTGTCAGATCGTCCAGATCGCTGAAAAGCTTTGCAGACGGAAGACCTCTGTGCGCTGAAATGACAGCGTGAGTATCAGTTCCTCCAATCGGAAGCGTAGAACCCTGCAAATGCCCTACTGCAATATTAAGCACCTCGGCGCTTGTACCGTGATATATCGGAAGATCGACTCCTATAGCGGGAATAGTAACATAGCCCATGATTCCCGTACCTGTGATATCCAGTATATTTTCATAGCCGGAAACCTTGTTATAATCCTTGAAAGGAGCGGACAATCTGCAAAGGCGGTCGTTGTATTCCTCCGCTTTTCTAAAAATATCCTCAAAATCTTCCTTGTTCATTTCGCTTACTTTTTTATTATAGGTTTCTATTGCACGGCTCTGAGTCCGTGAATTCCACCAGTCGCTTATTATCGGATAAAGCATCACGGAGAGCCCCACCAGCAATATTACCAGTAATATAATCGTAGATATCTTACTGTTCTTTTTCCTCATGGAGTCCTCCCTAACGTCTGCCGGCAGAATTTACTGCCGGCAGAAAAGCTATAGGTAATTTATTGATTCAGAAATCAGTTTTCACGGTTTTTCATGCGCTTCTTAGCGATCAGGAGGATTCCCGAACCGGCAACAAGCACTCCTCCGGAAATATAGAATATAGTAGTACCGATTCCGCCTGTCGAAGGAAGCTCGGCACCGGTGTTATTAACAACTGTGATCTCTCCGATTCCCGTATCGGCGGAAGCTGTTCCGTTAACATCTCCGGCCTTGACCGTAAGGTCTGTCAGAACGTCAGCAGCTCCGTCCCAATTCTGTCCGTTAGAAGTAGTTGCAGTAAGAGTAACGGTTATAGGACTTGTAAGCTTATTATATCCTGTAGGAGCTTCCTCTTCAGTTAGAATATACTCTCCGTCCTCGATACCAATAACCTTGAACAGACCGTTTGTGTCAGATTTGAGAACCGACGCCGAGTTTTTATCTGCAGTCCAGCCGATCACCTTTCCGTCAGCGCCAACCTGAACGTACATATTGTCGCTTGATCTCTGGAGAGTAAACTTTGCGTCCGATAGTTTTTTGGATGCGTCTTCGCCGTCAATCTTAACAGTATCAAGCTCGTATGTAAATACAACTACCTTATCGACAGGAGTTTTACCTGTATTGTCTGTATCTCCTGTACCGGAAGCATCAGGCTTGTTTGAAAACTCAAGATATACCTCATTGGGGTTTCCCGAATTGCCGATCACAGCGTTTTCATTAAGCTTAGCAGTATATTCAACTATGATTTTACTGTCCTTTGTTACTCCGTCGATAGCTTTTACATCATCACAGGTAACAGTAAGAGAAGTTCCCTGATAAGAAACTGTAAATTTATCGGTAACAGAAGTCTTTGTGCTTCCGTTGACAATATATACGGCTGCATCGTTATTATAAGTAAGACCTGCGCTTAAGGTATCATTGAAAATATATTTATATGTATCATAATCGCCGAGTCTGTCCGGAAGAGTTCCTATAAGCATGAAAGGAACATTGTCGCTTATATCCCAGTCTGCAACGTCGTTGAAGCCTTCGCCGTATCCGTCGTCAGCAGTATAGGATTCTTCCTTTACCTTTTTCTCAACAGCCGGAACAGCGCTCTTCGGCGTTACATTTATATCCCCTGCAACCTTCAGCATAAGCTTTGAATAGGCGTCGGTTTCCGGTACTGTATTATCTTTTATAAGATAATAGCCCGCGCTTAGGTTATCAATTTTTCCGCCCTCTGCAACATTTCCAGATGGAGAAGTCAGGTTTTCAGCAACTACCGCAGCAAAGGCAAAAGCTTCTTCGGAATCGTCAACAAATTTTCCGATAACCGCTGCAACATCTGCGGCAGTTGTACAATCAGCAAACTTTCCGCTTAGAGCAACATTATTAGTGCTTTTCAATGCGGTAAGCAGAGCAGGACCGTCAACGCTGTCTCCCCAGGTTATAAGCTTCAGAGTAGTGCCTGAAAGCTCTCCCTTGAAAATCTGATAAACATCATAGGTGTGGCTTGCGCTTGTTCCGTCTATAGTAATTGAATAGGTTGCTTCAGCTGAAGAAGCAAAAGCTGTAAACGAAACAGAAGCTGTTACCATGCTTGCAGCTATAACTGCAGCAGCTGCCATTCCGGCAAATTTCTTAATCAAACTCATATTTCTTCCTCCATTTTTTTATTTAGCGTTCGTTTTGCAGCGACGCTTATTTTTATAGAATCCATACAGTGCGGCTCCGCAAATTACCGCACCCGCAGCATAGAAGCCTGCCGTTCCCGTTCCTCCGGTATCGGGCATCTGCACACTTTCGTCCACAGTATCAGATTTGTTTATGATCGATATAGTTCCCCGTGAAACCGAGCCGTTATTTGAATAGCTTACAGTAAAACCTTCGATAGCCGTTTTTTCGACTACATAATAATACAGCTGATTACCATTGTTCGGATCACTGGCAGGAAGATTATCAAACGTAGTGCTCCAGCCGTTTGCCCTGTTTAAAACCTGATCGTAGAACACCATCTGTGATCCCTCAGGAATTCCGTCGGCGTTGTTCACTCTGTCAGGATCATTCGGAGCTACTGTAGACCAATACAGATCAAACACTATATTCTCTGCGTCTGACGGAGCTGCTATCGTATTGCCGTTTAGATCCTTCCATAGCTTTTCGACTTTCATTGCATTGTCGTTTTCGATCTCTATAATTCCGTCGGAATTAATACCATTATTATAATATACCGGAGAATACGGAGCGCCCTCTTCCCCGACCGTATAGTCAACTCCGCCGACATTATAGCCTATTTCCTTAACATAATAATAAACCGGCAGGCTGTTCTTATCTCCGTTAACTAAGTTATCCCATGTATATGTCCATTTACCGTTATTATAAGCTACTGTAACAGGTTCTCCGACTTTATCCAGGTTAACATCAGGCGGGAATCCGTCGCTCTGGTTTATAAGCGAGCTGTAAAGCTGAAGCGTTACCGTATCGGCTGTATGCGCCTCATTTCCGCCCCAGGTTTTCTGTGCCGTAACCGATATGTTCTTTAGATTAGGAACTGCAAGCGAACCGTCCGACAGTATCAGCTTATAAGAATCAACACCCTCAGGAAGCTTTTCGGGCGGCACACGGTAAGCAAAATAGATTGGCTTATCCAAGAGAATATATCCGTCCGGCGCTTCTGTTTCCACCAGTTTGTACAAAGAGCCGTCCTCTTTGATATTATCTACAAGTTCAAGCTGGAAAGCCTCTGTTTCACTTGTAGTAATTACCGCCGGCGCAGCGTCAGCGCTCCATTCTTCAATTCTCAGCGCCTTAACTCCGTTACCAAGCTTTGAAGCCGCAAGCCATACGTTGTTTTCAGCATCGTACTTATACAAATTGAAGCTTGCTTTCAGCAGAGTTGAATAATCTCCCGCGTCAACCTTTTCGATCTTTATAGGTGAATTAGCGGTAGATGTTGACTGCGTATGATCCTTGATAACAAACAGATCTTCATGCACAGCATTATCGGATATTGTCTGAGTATCTATGGAAATATTATTGAATACGCCTACGCTGTCATCAAGGCTGTCTGTTTCACGCCAGCCGTAATATGTATACTTGATCCTGATATGTTTACCGTCAGGCACATTGAATGTCAGCTGAGCGGCATATTTATGAAAAGTCTTAGTAAAATCAGCAGTTATCTGATCTGGCAGCTGATAATTTTGATCCCATGTATTGTTATCAAGCGCAATACCGATATAAGCGCCCTGAGGAATATTGTTCCAAACCTCAAAGCTGCACTCGGCAATTCCGTTTTCATCATAAGTAAGCTGTTCAAACCTTGTATCAGCCGAGTTATTCCATATCCTATTACCGTAAGAATCAGTATAATATACAGTACCGCTTACTTTTTTTCCGGCTGTTCCGTATAAAAGGATCTTACCCTTGGATTCCGAAAGAAATCCTGATATCCTGTATTCAGTGTCGGAAATAGCAGTTACTGAAGCCGATGCATCAACGGTTTCCATCGGTCTTGTATCGTCAAGAACATAACTGTACTGACCGCTTGGCAGCGGATGTTCCTTGCCTTCGGAGTCGACCTCATATATTTTTATGCTTTGCAGGGAAACCTGGAATGCGCCCGGGTCATTGCACACATTCGCAGTTCCGTCGGGATCATAATAAGTTCCGCTTTTAAGCGTATCTACAAGCGTAAGGGTATCTCCTGACGATAAGTCATTAGCATCAGGGTTTATATCTACTGTATAATCAATATATCCTGCAGCGCCGTTAGTCTGACCTCCCGTCTTTGACAGAACACCGACCTCTACCCTCTGGGTCTGAGATATCTCGTCGTACTTTCCGTCTGCGTCCTGAAGTCTGTTTGTAAACGAAACTGCACCGTTGTTTTCTTTAAGAAGCTTCTCAAATTCCGGAACAGATATCATTGCGCTGTAGGAAATCGAATACTTCTGACCGTTATGACCGTTAATAGTAAATGTAATTAGCTGCTGACCGTTTTCCTCTGTGATATTATACCTGTTGCTGTCCCAACTATATGTGGAATTAGGCAGGTCATATTTATTGCTCGGATCAGTCCAGCCTTTTACCTTAGCGTCCTCATACAATTTAAGTCCTGCGGGCAGAGTATCTTTCAATACTATCTCAGTACCGCTTGTATAAATATGATTATCATTTACCTCGATCAACCATTTAAACAGATAGTATTCCGTACCGTCTATCGTGACCTTATCCAGGTTTTCGGGTTTATACTTTGTAGTATCCGAAGTCTGATTAGAAAAATCGCCGTCGTTTTTTGAATACCACGCGTCAAATTTCTTATAAGGTACGCTTCCGTCAGGCTTTATGAAATCAAAGGATTTATTATCCTCTTTTCCGTTGAATGAAACGGTGTTTTTATATGTTATCGCTGCTCCGCCCGAAACCTCCGAGTAATCAACAGTACTTGAATAAGTGATCCTTATATCTCTTATATCATCAAAAAACTCTTCATCTTTAAAGGAAACACTGAAACCGCCGTCTGATCTTACTATAGAATAGTGATCAGCGTTCATAGCAGTATATGATGAAGAACCTGCCGGTATATACTCGATAACCGCGCCTGCCGCCTGAGCCTCAGTAATGAAATGCGTTGACGCACTGTCGCCGGTAGTCATAATATCGGTAAGAGTTTGTCCTTTAAAACCGCCCTTTTCCTGCTCGAGAGTAATAGTCCAGGGAATTTCAAGAGTTTCGGTTTCCTCATTGTTAATTACCGTACCCCTGTTTTTATAAACATTATTTTTCCTGGAATATTCCGCAGTATCCGTATCTCTGTCCTTTTCCGAGTAGTCGGGGTCGGTAAGTACGGCGGTATTTACCGTAGTATACTTATCTCCTGAAACCTGTGTAGCGTCCTCGATACGGTCGGTAGAATAGGTTATCAATATCTCCGTTACGCTGTCGGGAACTGTACCGAACGTAACAGATTTACCGTCAGTTCCCAAGGTATAGTCTACCGGAGTCCCGTCCGACTGAACCACATTTAAAGTACCGTTCTTAACAGCGGCCGCCACAAGCTCATCTGTAACGGTAAATCCGCTTAAAGAACCGCTTGTGCTGTTATTCGTGACCTTGATCGTCCATTTATAAGTTGAATCCTGATTATTTGTTTCGTGATACTTATCAACATCATAAGGCTTTTCAACAGAAGCCGAAGCGTCTTTTGACTGGTTATCATCCGGAGTTTTTATAACCGCCTTATTGGTATAATCAGAATCGACAGCAAGATCGGTTTCGTAGGTAATAGAGATCTGCTTATCGGTAACTCCCTCTTTAAAAGTAAGCACGCCGTCAGATATCTCATATTTATCGGGATCAATACCCGTTACAGTCATTCCGGCTTTAAATGCAAAATCCTCTATCTTAAATCCATTAAGGTCTATTCCGTAGCCGTTGTCGATCGTTATCGTCCACTGTGCTTTATTGTTGGTATAATCCGGAGTTCCGGATTTTTTAATATCCATTTTCGCAGGGACCCATACATGAACATCATCCTCGGTAACAACGCTGCCGTTACTGTCGTTGACTGCCGCTTTATTATAGGCATTACCGTTATTTAAAGCTATTGAGCTTGGTATCGGAGTTTTATAGGTTATTGTCACCGATTTATCCGTAACATCTCCGAAAATATACTTTCCGCTGTCCGGATCGTAGCTTCCGGCAGTTCCCGTGATCTCAAGAGCCTGCCCAAGCATACTGTCAGTAAGGTAAAAATCGTTCAGAGAATCCCCGTTCGGATTATCCACTTTAATAGTCCATGTTATAGTTCCGTCATCATTATTCGTACCTGATTTTTCAAGGGTAAGCTTTCTTTCAGGATAACCCGGAACAACGACCGTCGTATCTCCGAACGAAATATTTATATCGGTATTATTATCGGTAGCGGCGCGTTCAACGTCAGCGTCGAAAGTTAGAGTACCGCTTATAGCCTCTCCTTCATGCTTTGCCAGATACTCGTCGGTAAAAGTAATTATTACATATCCGTCCTCTGTAATAATATATGTACCGGATTTTTCATTTTTATCATATACGTTTCCCGGAGTAAGATTACCGCTGCCGTCCTGAGGAAGTCCTCCCTTGGGAACTACTATGTGTTCGTCAAGCTTATAGTATATATGCGGCTGGGTATTGCTTACGTCGCCTGCCAGCAGTGCATAGCCTATATTAAAAACGACGTGTTTTATCTCAGAATTCCCGGTATTGCTGACATCTGTAACGCTTGCTTCTATAATATTAGGTTCAAAATTATACGCTCCGTCCGGAACCGCCGATGAAGCGGTAAGCTGCTGGACAGACACTGAATCCGACGACATACTTATAGCCGGCATTATCAGACTTGCAAAAACGGAAACGGCAACGATAAGCGACAGTGCGGCAGCCGCTGCTCTCCAGCGCCTGTGCTTTTTATGCTTATTCATAAAATGCCGTATTCTGCCGTTAAAATCAAGCACTTGAATTACTCCCTTCCATTTTGATTCGGGCTATTATTTCAGAGTTCCCAGTTCCTTAAAAGGCCATATCCTGAAGCTGACCTTGCCTACGACCGACTCCTCGGAAACACAGCCTACAGTTGAAGAACGGCTGTCAATAGATGTTGACCTATGATCACCCATTACGAAAACGCGCTCGTCCGGGACCTGATACGGCAATTCTATGTCGCACTCGCCCAGCGCCTTTTCATTAAGATAAGGCTCGTCCAACGGTTCTTCATTTACATAAACCGTTCCGTCCTCATCTATATCAATATAGTCCCCTGAAACGCCGATAACACGTTTCAGCAGAATTTTGTTATTGTAATAAAACGCTATTATATCGCCCTGCTTAAACTCCCCGGTTTTTCTGCATACTACAAGCTGTCCGTTGATAAGAGTCGGCGACATACTCGTTCCTGTAACCCTCAGTACAGGCATAAACAGCATTGAGATCAGTACCGCCGCTGCCGCTGTAACGATTAAAGACGATACCGTACTTATAAGTATCCTTCTGAATTCCTTCCGTGCCTTAACCCTTTTAAGCTCGGCTTCCAGCTGCTTTGCCGCAGGAAATTCATTATCCATTAGGCTTATTCTCCGTTTCATCGGCGGTCTTGACATTCATTGCAGTACAAAGCCCGTCCAGCTGTCTTGACATATGCTTCAGAGCCGCCTCAAGCTCTTTATACCCCTCTGCCTTTTCCCTAAGCTCAAGCTTCAGTGATATATTTTCCTCAGCCGTACTGTCAAGCTCTTTTTTCATTGAAACCAATATTTCAAGCAGTTCTGCACGGTTAAGCCTCCGCAATTCCTTATCAGTCATCAAAACACTCTCCGATATACCACGCTAAAGTGATAAAACGTTGTACTAATACATTTTTTATTCTTAATTTTATTATACCATCGGAACGCTATAAAGTCAAGGTACAAAAGCTATTTTTTAAAATTTAGCACTTATTTAGTCAAAACCTATCAATAAAATTCCAAAGTACGCTTTTTCATATATTAAAGCCGCTGTTAAAGTATATTTTTTTAAACCGCCGTTTGAAAAACAAAAAACTATCCCAGCTTTATTTCAGCTCCCTCATTCAGCCTGAACGAATAAATATAACAGGCTTTGACCGGCATATCAAGAAGCAGGTCAAACGCCGCCTTATAAAGCTCAAGCTGCGTTCTGTAGCCGTAAAGCTCAGAAATATCCCGAAAATTGTCGGTTTTATAGTCCACAAGAACATAGCCGTCGTCTTCTTTGAATATACAGTCGGCAATTCCCTGAAGCATAGATCCGGAAGACATATATCGTTCATACTTACTGTCAAGTTTCAAATCGGAAAAGCTTACGAGAAACTGCTTTTCTCTTATTATCATACTGCTTCGGCTCATTCTTTTATAGAACTCTCCGCCGAAAAACCTCTTTACAGCGTCAAGATATACTCCTCCCGCTTCTCTTTCAGACATACAGCCTTTATCAACAAGTCTTTTCAGCTCTGATGAAACGTCCTCCGCAGCGTTTTTATAATCAGCAAGCTCCATAAATAAGTGGGTGCAGGTTCCCTTCTGTGCCGAATTCAGCTTTCCTATCTCATCAGACAGCCTGGGGAGCTGCGGAAAGAACTCAGGATTCTTAACTCCGTATTCAAGCTCCTTTTCCTCTTTTACCAGCTCGGTTACCGTAAGCTTTGAAGGAGTATCAGAAAATTCATGGGAATATCTGAAATTATAACGTTCGCACAATTGCGATACAAGCTTTTTATCGGGATATATCGGCTTGAAAGCAGTACGGGAAGCTTCCTTTACGTCAGGAGATCCTTCGCTCCTAAAACTGATGACCGCTTCCGTTTCAAGCTGAGGAAGTTTTTCCTCAACCCCCATTTTTTCAAGAAAGGCCTCATTTCCGGGACAGCAAAGCAGAACTGCGCAGAGCCATTCAAGATAAGAGCCGCACTGTCTTACGATTCTGCTGTTTATTCCTCCTGTACGTGAGATCTCCTCGGCAATTGCGTTTACAGTACGTCTTGTGTCAAAACGGCCGTTACTGCTTTCACGTATCATAACAGGAATAAACAGCTTCTCCTTTGCTCTGGTCAGCGCAACGTAAAGCAAACGTATTTCCTCGCTCAGAGTCTTATTGCGGCCTATAACGCTCAGCGCCTTATGACTTATAGTTTCGGTCTGAGTGAGCCTCTTATGATCAAGTATCGTAAAGCCTGCCCCAAGCTGTTCGTCAAGCAGCATTCTTTCGCTTATATCCGATAAATTGAATTGCTTATCAATACCGCAAAGAAATACAAACGGATATTCCAGACCCTTTGATTTATGTATAGTCTTAACGCTTACGCTGTCCTCGCCCTCTGTTACGGTAACCGCCTGACGGAAATCCTTTCCGCTTTCATATACAGAATCAAGGTATCTGATAAAGCCTGTTACGCCGCCCTCTCCGCTGTTTTCATAAGACGCCGCATACTCCAGCAGAAGACGCAGATTAGCACGCTTCTGCCTGCTGTTTTCATAAGCTGAAGCAACCGCAAAAAATCCCGTTTCGTCATATATTTTTCTTATAAGCCTTGTAAGTGACATTCCGGCGGCATAAAACCTCAGTCTTTTAATAAGCTCAAGAGCGTACCTGCATTTCTCCTCAAGCACAGGATCTTCAAGATATATTTTATCCGCTTCTCTTTCGTGAGCATTTTCTGCTTTTCCGATTGAATTTATTATCTGATAAATATGCTTTGCATAAGAGCCGCCTGATCTGCAAAGATTTCTCAGTACCGCTGTTTCATCGGCGGTAAAGCTCATTACAGGCGACATCATTACCGAAGCCATAGCCATATCCTGCATAGGATTATCTATTACCCGAAGAAGATTTACCATAACTGCGATCTCTCTCGCTTTAAGGTAGCCATTGGTTTCCTCGCTGAAGGCCTTGAGTCCTACAGCTTCCAAAGCGGCTGAAAGCTTTGAGGCCGCAGATTTAGACCGTGAAAGCACACAAAAGTCCGACGGACGGCAGCAGCGTCTTTCAGCACCGTCGTAAACGGGAAAGCCCTCGTCGATAAGCTGTCTTATACGCTTGGCAATAATATAGTTTTCTTCTGTAAAAAGAACATAATCGTCCTCGTCGGAATCTTCCGATCCGTTCTTATCAGCGGAAAGCTCCGCCATAATAATTTCAGTATCCGGGTTTTCTCCTCCGTACTCCGCTCCCTGCTGCAGGGCTTCATCGGCGCTGTAAACAAGCTCTCCGACCTCTTCGCTCATAAGGTTTTCAAAAACTAGATTTACAAAATCAATTATATTCTTTCTTGAACGGAAGTTCTGCTTTAAGGAAACTGATCTCAAGATACGGCTGTTCTCTTTATTCGCCGCCTTTTCCCGGGCATTTATGAACAGCTGAGGATTAGACTGTCTGAAACGGTAGATCGACTGCTTAACGTCGCCTACAACAAAAACGTTTTTGCCGAGGACCGACAGATCGTCCGTATCTGAAAGCGCTTTGAAAATAAGCTCCTGAAGATTATTTACATCCTGAAATTCGTCTATAAGTATAACCTGATAATCATGGTTTTTCACGATCTCTTCGGCAAGCGGGGTACGGATCGTTTTTCCGTTTTCCCTTTTTACCAGAAGCCTTATCGCCATTCTTTCAACATCGGAAAATTCCAGAGCATTCCTGATCACCTTTTCATTCCAGGAATATTCCTCCGTACTTCTGCAAAGACCGCAGAGCGCCTTGAAAATTCTCTTTGAAGTCAGAAGATCCTCTCTTATGTGAAGACCAGTTCTGCGGCAGGAGGCTCTTATTTTTTTTACGCAGTCCTTACAGCTTTCCCTGAGCTTTTTTATCTGCTCCGCACCTAAAGCTCTTTCTTCAAGCTGAGCAGGCGCAATATCGCCCTTAGGAAAAGCGACGGTCAGCCTTTTCCACTGTAAGCTTTGCGAAAAGCTGTATATCTCCTCCCATGAACCGTTGTCAAGTGTGCCGATAAACGCTTTTATAAGCTCTTCGTCGGAATTAAGCGCCTCACCCGCCGATTCCTTACAGCCGAATTTTTCATGCAGGCGGTAAAATACCGACTTTGCGTTTTCATTAAGCTTCAAGGCCTTTTCAAGCACTTCTCTGTATTCGTAAGCCGCAGTGCCGATAAAATCTGAGATCCTGCTTTCATCAGTAAATTCTGCGGCTTTTTTCTCTGTCCACTCTTCCGGAAACGGCAGAGAACGCAGAAAGCCGTAAAGCTTTGCAACGATTTCCTCAACAGTCTGCTCTGAGCTGTCCGAAAGAGATTCAACTAAAAAGTCAAGCTCCTCAGGTTCCTCCTCCGATAATTTCTCCATAGCCGCCGAAACCGCATTTTTAAGTATGACCTCTGAATCGGTTTCGTCAAGTATCTTTATTCCGTCCTGAAGCTCAAACTCATGAAGATTGTTCTTTACAAGATCCAGACAGAAAGCGTTGATAGTATTTATTTTTGCCAAAGCAAGCCTGTCCTGCTGGCTCTGGAGCCACTTTCTGCGTTCAGGGTCTGTTTCCTCCAGTATTTTCTTTTCAAATGCATAGGAAAGCTTTTCTTTCATCTGCGTCGTAGCGTCTACCGTAAAGGTCACAGCAAGCAGACGGTCGGCAGGTATATTTCTGCTTTTGTCAGCCAACAGGCTTATCGTGCGTTCGATCAAAACTGCGGTCTTTCCGCTTCCAGCCGCCGCCGAAACGACAACTCCCCTGTCGGTGGTATCAATAGCCGTCCTCTGATCTTCCGTCCATTTTACCGCCATGCTTTCTCACCGCCTTTCCCGTTTTCCAGAATATTTTCAAGTTCGCTTTCCAGCTTATGAATGTCATTTTTTGTGATCCTTCTCGGATTCTTAGGAGAAGCGTTTCCGCATATTCCCCAGTAATCACAGTAGCTGCACGGGATCTTTGCGCTTATTCCCTCTCCCTTGCACACCGGATCAGCCTTTATATCTCCTTCAAACAGCCTGTCGGCAAGTCCGCAGACCTTATTCAGCGCAAATTTTTCCAGAGCTGCGAACCATTCGGCAGCTACCGGAGTTTTTCCCCTCGGAGATATGCTTCCGTCCTTGTTGAACGAAAACAGCGTAAACGCTCCTCCGTAGCTTTTATTAAGTGCACCGACAGCGTTTTCATCATCTACCATAATACCGTCAGGTCTGTATTTCCTGGCTCTTACCTCAAATATCAGATCTTCAAGTTTATCGGCTTCCTCTGCGTCAGCAGGGGAAAGCTCGGCGGGACAGTCTTTCAGGTGATTATACATAACCGCAGACGGTTCAAGCCTTCCGTCGGGATTCAGCTCGTTGACGCTCTGAGTTACCGCCAGCAGATATATCATCATTTGTAAATTAAGTCCGCTGTAAAGCTCGGCTATATCGAATGCAGTTGAGCCTGTCTTGTAATCTATGATACGCAGGTATCTTCTTCCGTCGGGAGCTTCGTATATATCCGCACGGTCTATGCTTCCCCTTATATTTACGGAATAGCCCTTCTCAAGAGTAAGCTTCAGTATACTTTCGCCGTTCTCCTTGGTAAGATCAAATTCAAATGCCGCAGGTCTGAACATAGACTGCGAAAGCTCAGTCTGTATCAGCCTTATCATATTATAAGCCGAACTTTCAAGACGCTTCATTTCCTGTCTGAACCGGGCGTTCTTTCCGTATTCGCCGCCCATTTCCTCCGTACAGTAACGTTCAAATTCTTCATGGATCTTTTGTTTTACCGTTTCCTCACTGAAGCTAACAAATTCATCGTTGAACAGACGTTTTCCGTCCTTTTCAACGCTCATTATTCTTTCAAGACATCTGTGTATCAAATTTCCCCTGTAAAGATTATTAAAAGCCACCCTTTGCGGTGGATAAAGCTTTAGTCCGTATTTACAGAAAAAACTGAAAGGGCAGTTGTAAAAGTCGGTTATCCTGGTCGCGGAAATATTAAGATCATTGCTGAAAAACAGCTGCTCTGCGGTTCGGCTTGTTAGCTTATGCGCCTTATTTGACGCAGATTCTTTTACAAAATCAAGCTTCTGACTGTATAGATCAGAGGTTTTGAGCGATTCCCCGACAGACACGATCTCAGCAGTTCTGTCTTTGGACTTTTCCAGATACTTATAATAAGCAGTCTTATAGGATGTACAGAAAAAGTCAGGAGAAATATTCTGAATTTTTTCCGTTTTCATATACTTAAACATATTTACTGTCATTTTAACAAGCACTGACGGATTTTTCAGCCCCCCCTGCGAATCGGATTCTGAAAATAAAACATACAGCTTGTCCGACGGCATTGCAGCAGTCTGATATACGGTAAGGCGTTCATCCTCCAGTGACGAAATAACGCCGGTATTAAGATCAACTCCTGCGTCTTCCAGCTGACGCTTTTCTCGCTCGGTCAGCAGTCCGTCGGTCTTGGCGTCCGCAGGAAACACTCCGTCGTTTGCTTCGATAATAAACAAAGCCTTAACATCCGAAAGCCTTGAACGCTCTGCTCCTGCACATCTTACCGAATCCGTTTTCTGGGGAGGAGCAGAAACCGTCATCTGTGAAAGCATAAGCCTGAATATCTCATAGAATCTGCGAAGGGTCAGCTTTTCGTTTCCCATCTGCTCATAAACAGACTGAACAGCGGAAAGTACCGATAACCATACCTGCTTAGAAGCTCTTCCCAGTTCAAGCTCGGTATCGTTTGACGAACCAACCGCTCTTTTTACTACGGAATATATCTCCTCCGACAGCTTTATTTCGTCCAGCAATTCAAAAAGCGCAGTGCATATCTCCTTTGCACAAGCATTTTCACAAGATGATTTGAATTTCTCAAGCGGCTCGATTATTTTCCGCCTTGTCTGATCGATACGTTCTGACGGCTCGGAATCCTTGCCGCAGGCTGTGAATTTTTCCAGCCACATTGAACCTCTTACATTCCATTTTATACAGTAATTTTCAAGGTCGCATATATCGTAATCAAACAACGGACAAAGCGGTGATTTTATGTATCTGAGAATGTTTTCGGTTTTATATTCCGAAGTTAGCACACAGGAAAAAATACTTTTCAGATAAATAACCAACGCCGACTGTTCAACGCTTCGGCGTTTATCTATAAAGTACGGAATATCATATCTTTCCATCGTTCCCTCCAGTACGGGGGATATATCTTCAAGATTTCTTGCCGCTACGGCGATGTCCTTATATCTATACCCCTCTTCCCGAACCAGCCTAGAAATTTCAGCACAGACAAATTCCGTTTCTTCATAAATATCTGCTGCCGAAAGAACTCTTACACCGTCTGAACTGTCAGCTTTAGGCGGCGAAATACAGTAAAGGCGGCGGTTGATATGCTCCAGAGCGGAAACCGAATAATCAAGATCCGACTCAGATATTTCACTGACGGGAATATTAAGGTCTGACGCAGTACGCCTGAGCCTTTCTCTGGTTCTTATCGTCTGAGCAAACGGCGTCTGATCAGCACTCAGATTTTCCTTATCTGAAATAACTAAAGATACGCACACGCTGTCCGCCTGAGAAAGCATACATCCGATAAGACGGTATTCATCCTGCGAAAAGCTTGAGAAGGAATCCAAAAAGACTTCCGTTTCCTTAAAGTAACCGTTTGCTTGGGCAAGCCTTACACATTCGCCCATAGAGGTAAGAGCGTCTTTCAGACCTGCCGCCGACAGTTCTTCAAGGTAATATTCATAGAGCGATGAAAGGTCGAACAGTTTGCTGCTGACTGAACCGTCAAGCTTTTCCGCAGCTGCCCGCAGATCGGCAGGAGCTATTCCCGACTGGATAAGCTCGCTCACAAGAGTAATAACCTCTCCGATAAACGTACCCTTATCAAGCGCTTTTTTATAAAAACGGACACTGCGGCTTTCCTTTAATCTTCTTACCGCTTTATACATTGTTATAATTCTGGCGTTTTCATTTGCGTTTTCTTTCGAGCCTGCGCCGTACTCCCTGCTTATCAATTCAGAAAGTCGGTTAAAACCGGCAGTTTTTATCCTGTTGAACAATTCCGCTCCCATAAGCTCATACAGCTTTTTATCATATTCAAACGAAAACTGGTCAGGAACTATTACCAGTACGTTTTTGCCGCCAATACACGCCGACTTTATTTCTTCGCAGAAACGCCGTTCACGGCTGCTGTGAACGGCTCCGTTTATAAACCTCAGCATCGAAGCCACCGCCTTACTGTGTTAGTAAAATCCGTTCGGATACTTTTTCTCATTATTATGGTAACACACAACGGCAGGGTTGTCAACTTAAAGCTTTTACTTGGTGTACATAAAAGCGTACAGTTAAACAGCCGGCGTCCTGAAACGGCACCAAAAGGCTCGGCTGTAATATATTATCCGAATATACGTTTGAAAATCTCGGCTATTTTAAAGGAGTATTCTGTTTTTACACCCTTTTCTTCAATTCTTACCCTTTCATCAGTATCACCTTTACGTTCTACGCTTACGCCGATAATAAACTGAGGAAACAGCAATGACATATTCTGCGCTTTCAGCTCCCGGCAGTCTGCGAAGGAAGCAAACACCACTGCCGACGCGATTCCTGCGCATAAAGCTCTTCCGAATTTTGAAACTGTTTTTTCTGTCATAATAAAAGCCTCCGTAAATTAAGTATCGTAACTTAATTCTTGGAGGCTTTATATGAGTTTATTCAGTCTATATTAAATTTATCCCAGTACCCTTTTGGCAATATCGCAGGATTCCTTTGCGTCCCTTGCGTAGTAGTCTGCCCCGATCTTTTGTGCATAGTCAGCTGTAAGCACCGCTCCGCCTACCATTATCTTGCAGTCTACGTTTTTTTCTCTCAGAAGTCTTATCGTTTTCTCCATGCTCGGCAATGTAGTAGTCATAAGCGCAGACAGACCTACAAGGTGAACGTCGTTCTCAACCGCACAGTCAACTACCAGCTGACAGTCTACGTCCTTGCCCAGATCTATAACGTCATAGCCGTAATTTTCAAGCAGTACCTTTACGATATTCTTGCCTATATCATGAATATCCCCTTTGACCGTAGCAACAATTATCTTACCCTTAGACTCACTTTTTTCTCCCGATTCCGCAAGGTGTTTCTTTATTACCTCAAAACAGGACTGCGCCGCTCCTGCAGACTGGATAAGCTGCGGCAGGAATATCCTGCCGGATTCAAAATCCGCTCCCGTCTTGTCAAGCGCAGGAATAAGCATATTATTTACTATATCCATTGCGTCAGTACTTTCAAGCAGACGCTCGGTTATTTTTGCGCCCTCGGCTTTCAGACCGTTTTCAATAGCATGATCAAGGCTTATCTCTGGAACATTCTGCTGAGAGGGTTTTATCTCAGTCTTCTGAACTCCATACTGAGCAATGAAATCAACAGAGTTCTTATCTATATCGGCAAGCAGCTTATATGCTCTTACCGTCTGCATCATTGATCCTATATTCGGATTGATAATCGGCAGATCAAGTCCTTTGGTAAGTGCCATCATTAGAAAGTTATGATTTACGATCTCTCTGGCAGGAAGTCCGAAGCTTATATTTGAAACTCCGAGAACCGTTTTGCAGCCCAATTCATTCTTTACACGCTCTAGAGCATTTAAAGTTTCAAGTACCCCAGCCTGTTCTGCCGAAGCTGTAAGGGTAAGACAGTCTATATATACGTCCTCACGTCGTATTCCCATGCTTTCAGCCCGTTTTACTATTCTTTGAGCTATCTCAAAACGCTTTTGAGCAGATTTCGGTATTCCGTTTTCGTCAAGACAAAGTCCGACAACGCAGGCGCCGTATTTCTTTACCAGAGGCAGAACAGACTGCAAAGATCTCTCTTCACCGTTGACCGAATTGACAATAGGCTTTCCGTTATAAACTCTCAGTCCGGCTTCAAGTACCTCCGGATCAGTAGAATCAAGCTGAAGCGGAGCTTCCGCAACGCCCTGCAGAGCCTTTACCGCTTTTATCATCATATCCTTTTCATCAATTCCAGGCAGGCCTACGTTAACGTCAAGAATATCTGCACCAGCATGAAGCTGTTCTATTCCCTGACCGAGAATATGATCCATATCCCCGGCAAGCAGCGCTTCCTTGAAGCGTTTTTTCCCTGTAGGATTGATCCTTTCGCCTATAACTCTCGGCTGATCTATAATAACGGTATTTGCGGCACTGCAGCAGGCAGGAGGAATATTGCTCTGGACCGATATATACTTTTCCTTTGAAACTGCATTTCTGAGCGCTCTTATATATTCAGGCGAAGTTCCGCAGCAGCCTCCGAATATTTTTACGCCGAGGGGAACAAGCCTTTTCATAAGCTCGGCAAACTCTTCCGGCCCAATACTGTATTCGTTTGTTACAGGATCGGGCAGACCGGCGTTTGGTTTAACGACCACGGGAAGACTAGTCCACGAGCAAAGCTCCTTGACTAACGGGTATAGTTCCTTAGGCCCCAGCGAGCAGTTGACACCTATTGCGTCCGCTCCCAGTCCCTCCAGCGTTAAAGCCATAGAGCTTATACTGCAGCCAGTAAAGGTACGCATATTTTCTTCAAAGGTCATAGTGCAGATAACAGGCTTATCGCTGTTTTCCTTTGCAGCAAGCAGAGCCGCTTTCAGCTCGTAAAGATCGGTCATAGTTTCAAAAACGATAACGTCGCAGCCGCTTCCGGCAATAACCGCCTCCCTGAAAATATCATAGGCTTCTTCAAAGGACAAAGTTCCCGTCGGCTCAAGAAGCTGACCTATAGGTCCTATATCAAGCGCAATAAGAACGTTTTTTTTCCCGCGCGCCGCCTTTGCGTTTTCAACAGCGGCTTCTATAATTTCTGAAACGCCGAAGCCGCAGCCTGCAAGCTTACAGCGGTTTGCACCGAAGGTATTAGCGTAGATAATATCCGCGCCGGCTTCGATATACTGCTTATGAATATCTTTAAGCCACTCTGGCTTTTCAATATTCAGAACCTCGGGAATACCTCCCATTTCAAGTCCCCTAGCCTGAAGCACAGTACCCATTGCCCCGTCAAGGTACACAAATTCATTTTTAAGAAGCGTTTTAAAATCCACAGTGTTCACCCTTTCTTCTGTATACGCATTTCTCCCTTATATTGCAGGTAACGCAGCCGCGCCTGCCCTTAGGTATTTCATGATCCGATATTCCCATTACCGCAGTTACCGATTTCCGCGGTGTCAATATCATGCTTTCGGTTGTATTTAATCCTATTCTCTTCGGTGCATTAAGAACTTCGAGAAAATTACGCTGAATATCTATCGGAAAATCTCCGTAACCGGGGGAAAACCTCCATGTAAAAAAGCAGTTTTTAACAGAAGCCTTTATCTCTTCCTCGGCTATATCGCATACCTGCTCTACAGCGGCGCTTGCAAGACAATCTGTAATTACGGCTTTTGTCATATCCACAGCCTCAAGCTGCCTTATAAGCCTGTCCGCACCCGAGGACAGCGTAACGCACATAAGCGCACACCTGCCGCATTTTTCAAGATGAGCTTCTATGTCCTTTCCTTTAAGCGAAAGCAGAGTTCCGTCAGCAAAAATACTGCCGCCTTCACGTCTCAGGTCAAACACCCTGTAGATATAAGCGGGGGATATGCATTCCAGCAGCCTTTTTTCACATTCGTCCAGCAGACTGCGTATTCTTTCATCCGGTTCACGGCTTCCGTAGCCGAGGTATCTCAGAGCTTCGGCTTTATTAAGAGCGGTCAATTTCATAATATTTATGCTCCCTCAGGGGCTTCCTCCATTCAATAAGGCTGTCGTGCCAATTATACCATATAATTATTGGTTTTTCAAGCTGAAATTAATCATCGTTTTACCTGCGGCGCGGAAGATCTTTTTCAGAGCCGATGAAACAAATACAAAGAAAAAATATTGAAGCCTCCGTCCGACCTGAGATTTATATATCCGCCCTGCTTAACGGCGATCTCTCTTGCAAGATACAGTCCTATACCTATTCCCTCCTTTGAACCGGCGTTTCCTCCTCTGTAAAATCGGCTGAATATTTTAGCCTGCTCGGATTCCGGAATTTTATCTCCGCTGTTCTTTACCTCTACTTCGGCGAACATACCCAGCTTTCTTACTGAAACATAAATTTTTCCTCTCTCGTCTGAATACTTTACGGCATTGTCCAGAAGATTAAAAACCGCTTCAGCAGTCCAGTTGCGGTCGTGGCTGATAATTATACGGCTTTCCTCGCTAAAAACAATTTCCCTGCCGTTTTTGACAGCTTTTGCATATACGTCCTTAACTGCCTTCAATACCGTTTCGTTAAGGCTCTGCTCCTTCATAGCCAGACGGATAAGACCGATTTCAAGACGGGATATCTTTATCATGCTTTCCGAAAGAAAATTAAGCCTGTCTACCGAAATACGGATAATATCTGTATATTCCCTGCGCTTCTGTTCGTCAAGTCCTTCGTCGGAAAGAAAATCAGTGTACATTTTCAGATTGGCTATAGGCGTTTTCAGCTGATGCGATATATCCGATACCAAGGCTTTTATGCTTTCCTGTTCTGCCTTTGAATCTTCATTTTTCTTTTTCAGTATCCTTACAAGCTTTATTATTTTGCTCTGAAGCTTTGAAACCGCCGTATCCTCATTATCGGGGAAGATCTCTCTTTCCTGAAGTTCTGCAAGACAGTCGGCAAGCCTTGAAAAATCCGCCGCAGTTTCGGTTATAAACCTGTCGTCCAGCCTTAATATATAAAGCATGACCAATATAAGCACAGCTTCTCCTGCCAGCGAGCAGAGCGCAGCGCTCCAGCTTCCGCACAGCAGGTAAACGGCTGCCGAAAAAGCTGCTGAGGAAAGTACCGATACTGCCGCAGCACAGTTGCGTTTCCTTTTATAATACCTTGTTCTCATTTCATTCACCAAACGTATAGCCGATACCAAATACCGTAATTATATATTTCGGATTTCTTGAATCCTCCCTGAGCTTGCTTCTCAGCCGCTTTATATGAACGCTTAGAGTATTTTCATCGATAAAATCGCCGTCAATATCCCAGACCCTTTCAAACAGCGTATTTCTAGTAAGCACCTGACCTTTATTCTTTATAAGGACCTCCAAGAGCTTGTATTCAGTTGCCGAAAGCTTTACTGGCTCTGAATCCACGAAAACATTCATTTTGCCGAAATCGACTGTCAGACCCTTATATGTGAAAATATCCTTGCTCTCCCCCGAGGCGCTTCTTCTCAGTACCGCCTTTATCCGCTGAAGAAGAACCTCTACTGAAAAAGGCTTGGAAATATAATCGTCGCAGCCTGATCTGAAACCCTCTATCATATCCTCGTCGGTATCGTTGGCAGTAAGAAATATGATCGGGATATCCGATTTCTCTCTTATTTTGCAGCACAGCTCAAGTCCGCTTCCGTCAGGGAGATTTATGTCAAGTATTATAAGACTGAAGCCGTTATTCAGAGCCTTTTCAGCCTCGCCGCAGGAAAATACCGAAACAGCCTTTAAGCCGTTCTTTTCAAGAAAATACTTTATACCTCCGTTAATTACCGGATCGTCCTCAGCAATAAGTACCGACTTCATAAATAAACCTCCTCCTGAAATCAATGTATATTTTGCTTTTATTTATTATAGCATAAAATATATTGCCGGTAAAGAAAAACGGGCATACTTTTTTCGTATGCCCGAAAGGATCAGTCTTCTGTCCTCAGCCGCTCTGTTATGCTGCTTTTTGAAATGCTTCTGTAAACAGCCGCCGGAACAGCAACACAGATAAGCATTATTGCCGCCGATATAGCAAGCATAAGCGTCCACGGAAAACTGAATACAGCATAATCCGCCGCACTCTGAGCAAACATTCCCACAAGGTACATTATACCGCTGCCTGCCGTAAAGATAAGAAGAATAGTTATAGCTCCGTAATATACTCCTTCAAGCATAAGCATTTTTCCTACCTGCTTCTTTGTCATTCCTACGCTTTCAAGAACTGCAAGCTCTTTTCTTCTGGTAAAAACCCCCGTCAGCATAACGTTTATAAAGTTAATTATACCTATAAGGATCAGAACCATTGAAATACCGCTGGTAAGCACATTAAGCGACGTCATTGAAGTTTTAAAATCCGAGATCATTTCTGATTTTATCTCTGTTCTGACAACTACCGGATTATTGTCGGTAAGTTCTTTTATCTGTGCCGCGGCGCTTCCCTGAGCGTCCTCTCTGCAATTCGCAATTATAACGTCTATATCCGCTTTGTCAGTCAAACGGTCTATTACGTTCTGGGAAACTATCATACAGCTCGGTGCGGCAAGATCCGCCCAGTAATAGCCTATATTCAGACCGAAATCGGATTTTTGGGAAATTACAGATCCGACTTCAATATCCACCTTATTGCCGGTTTCCGAGTCGGTAAGAGTAATGGTTTTACCTAAAAGGCTATCTCCGTCGCCGTCGTTTCTGACCATTCCGATAAGCGCCGCCTCTCCGCTCTCGAATTTGTCAATATCAATTACATTTACTGCCTTTTTATTGTATTCACTTATCATTCTGGAGCTTACTCCGATAACGGGAACGGAATATTTTACATCTCCGTTTTCATACTGCTTAAGCACAGCTTCGACATTCTTCTCATCGGTCATTTTAATAGCCTTGTCAATGAACGGCTTATAAAGCTCACGGTCAAATTCCAGATCCGCAGAAGTCGAACGGTTAGTTTCAAACATTGTTATACCGTTTATGCCTGAAATTTTCTCCGCCAGTCTTTCAGATGTTTCCAAAGCGTCGGGTTCGTCGCTGTGACAGTAAATAGTAAAATCGTTAGGAAGATAATACTCAACATAATTTTCAAGCTTCATACTTCCAGTAAAAGCATTTACGGCCAGAAAAGCCATAGTTCCCATAAAAAGAGAAGCAAATACGAGAACAGCTCTTTTTCTTTCACGGAACACGTTTCTAAAAGACATTCTGTATATCTTTCCGCCGGCTGCCGAGCTTCTTGCTTTCTTCCTGATGCGGTCGGACACTCCGCTGTATTTCAATGCCTCAACAGGCGATACACGGCTTGCAAGCTTCGCAGGCTTGCGGCAGCTTACGGCTACGGTAACTATTCCGAAAATTATCGTTACCGCATAGATAAGGGGATCAAAGCTTATGTCCGTAGGCATTGTTCCCGTGTTCATTCCTCCGCCGAACATTTTAAGAGCATACGGGACCGCTGCAAAAGAAACCGCCGTTCCTATCGCGATACCTAAAGGAATTCCTATAACGGAAAGCCTGAACGCCTGCATTCTTACGATTTTCTTTATCTGCAGCGGAGATGTTCCTATGGTTTTCAGCATACCGTAGAACCTAATATCCTTTGTTACAGAGATAAACATAACGTTATAGATCAGCAGATAACCGCTTAGTACGATAATTAATCCTATCAATCCTATCATAGCGGCGATTATAAGGGAATTTGAGCCGGATTCCTCCTGCAGATCAAATGCAGCTTCAAACTCCTGTCCGCCGTTTAAGGAAACGTTATGCTCAAGCTCCTCCAGCAGCTTCGACTGACTGCCTGGCTTTGATGACATTGAAAGCCTGCCGTTTTTTTCGACAGTCAGTCCCTGACTGTCCGCATATGCTTTGGAAACCAGAGCCTGATATCCGCTTCCGAAATTCTGATAATCCTTGAACCAGCCTGAAAGTACAAAATCCGCTTTACTTCCGCCGCTGAGCTGCATACGGATATTCATGCCTTTTTCGGGAGCCTGTATACCCAGCGCCTTCATAGCCGACGCGGAGAGCATTATCTCGTTTTCCTTTACAGGATAGCTTCCGTTTATGTCGCTTATTGCCGGAGTGTAATTTTTGTTAAATTCCGTTTCGTCAAAATAATCTACGGTGACCGATAGATCGTCTTCATTTTCCGCACTTATTTCTCCCGCATGGATCTGTACTCCTGCCGCGTTTAGATGATCTGCCTTCTTGACCTGATCTATCTGGACATCAGTGGGATTTTCAAGAAATACCGAAGACTTACTGCCCTGCTGCCTTATAAGCATTGTATTCATATTTTTCCCAAGACTGAAGCCTATACTGAAAACCGCAGTAAACATAAACGTTGTAAGTACGATAGCAAGCACAGCAAAAATATTTCTGGCACGGTTATGTTTCATTGAACGCCTGCTTATTCTTTTAACGGCGGCTTGGTTATTGTTCCTGAGCATTTATTCCACCACCCTGCCGTCTTCTATTCTTATCATTCTGTCAGCCATTAGCGCTATCTCTTCGTTGTGGGTTATCATTGCTATCGTCTGATCAAATTCCCGGCTTGTTACTTTCAGTAGAGAAATTACGTCCATACCCGTTTTGCTGTCAAGATTTCCCGTAGGCTCGTCGGCAAGTATTATCGCAGGCTTTGAAGACAGTGCCCTGGCTATCGCTACTCTCTGCTGCTGACCTCCGGAAAGCTGATTCGGCATAGAGTTAAGCTTTTTATCAAGACCGAGTGTTTTTATTATCGTATCAACATAGCTTTTATCTATTTCTGCGTCGTCCAGCTCGATAGGCAGAACGATATTTTCATATACGTTCAGTACCGGAACAAGATTATAGTTCTGAAAAACAAAGCCTATATTTCTTCTTCTGAATACTGTCAGCTCCTCGTCGTTCATTTCAAAAATCTTTTTTCCCGAATAAAGGACTTCACCCGATGTCGGTCTGTCAAGTCCCCCAAGCATATTAAGCAGAGTTGACTTTCCGCTTCCCGACGTACCGATTATTGAAACAAACTCTCCGTCCTCAATACTGACCGTTACCTCATCCAAAGCTCTGACTGAATTTTCTCCCGACCCGTAGATCTTACACAGATCCCTTGCAGCAATTATACTCATTTTGTTTCCTGTACAAGCGTAGTTGCTTATTGACGCCGTACAGTCATACCTCCTTTAAACTGTTTTAATAACATCTGTTTTATTGTCTGATTTAATTTTAACCCGTACTTCTTACGATTCGGTGACGGATTTTCTTAATAAAATCTTATGCATATCAACTGCCGTAACCGTACAGCGCCTTGCTTCATATAGTATATAAAAACTCTAAAAACAATAAATGTGCAGAAAGGAACAGAATTATGGATCAGAACAATTTTTCCTGCGGGCAATATTCCTGCCCTTTTCCGCGGCAATGCTGCTGTTGCATAGGTGCAACAGGGCCTACTGGCGTTACAGGACCGACAGGCTCAACAGGCGCAACAGGTCCTACAGGACCGGCAGGCGCGACAGGACCGGCAGGTGCGACAGGTGCGACAGGACCGACAGGTGCGACAGGATCGGCAGGCGCAACAGGCGCTACAGGTCCTACAGGACCGACAGGTTCAACAGGCGCTACAGGTCCTACAGGACCGGCAGGCGCAACAGGCGCTACAGGTCCTACAGGACCGACAGGCGCAACAGGCGCTACAGGTGCGACAGGCCCTGAAGGAAGTATTCCTGACGATATTTTCGCTTCATTCAACAACTATATGATGCTTCTTAATAACGCGTCCCTTATCCCTATATATCCGAATGTGACCGATCCTACAGAGACGATTCGGTACAGCGCTCCGGCATCGGTGATCCTTGCTCCGGGCTACTATCTTATCTCTTATGACTTTTCAGCTATTTTAAGGGACGCCTCTTATATCCAGATAACCCCGTCGTATAACGGAGCAGCTCATATTGAAACAGGAATTTACTTCAAAACGGGTACCTCCGGCTCAAGTGCAGCAGGTTCAAGTCATATTATTATTTATGTACCCGAGCAAACTGTCTTTAATCTTACTTTTAACAGCGGTACAACGGCTATTGAAGGAGAGATAAATATTACATTTCTTAAACTAAGGAGGACGCCGTGATATCATTAAGCGTTTGTATGATAGTAAAAAATGAAGAAAAGGTACTGGATCGTATTTTATCTCAGGTAAAAGCTATTGCCGATGAAATAATAATAGTCGATACCGGCTCCTGCGACGGAACAAAGTCTATTGCAAAGCAGTATACAGATCTGGTCTTCGACTTTAAATGGTGTCAGGATTTCTCCGCCGCTAGGAATTTCTCGTGCTCAAAGGCGACAAAGGACTATTTCATGTGGCTGGACGCAGACGACGTAATTACGCCTGATAATTCAAAAAAACTGCTGGAACTGAAAGAAAGCCTTGACCCGTCCTGCGATATAGTAATGATGAAATATGCGGCTGGATTCGACGAGCAGGACAGACCGTCTTTTTCATACTACAGAGAAAGACTTATTAAAAACAACTGCGGTTATAAATGGGAGGGGAAGGTCCATGAAACTATCGCCCCCAGAGGCAGGCTTTTATACTCTGATATTGAGATAGAACACCGCAAGAACGGTTCTGGCGATCCAGACAGAAACCTTAATATATATGAAAGCATACTATCCTCAGGAGAAAGACTTGAACCGCGTCATCAGTTTTATTATGCAAGAGAATTGCTCTATCATAAGCGTTACAGAGAAGCAGCGGATATTTTTGAGTACTTCCTAAAGGAACCTGACGGCTGGATCGAGAATAAAATAGATGCCTGTATGCAGCTCTCTCATTGCTATGAAAAGCTGGGCAAGTCCGACATTAGCCTGCTGCCGCTGTTTTACAGCTTTGCCTTGGATGTCCCAAGAGCCGAAGTCTGCTGCACAATAGGAAATCTTTTTACCGAACGGCAGCTGTATAAGCAGGCAATTTATTGGTACAGACGGGCTCTAGAATGCGAATACAGCGAATACACCGGCGCCTTTGTTCAAAAGGAATGCTACGGCTTTATCCCCTATATTCAGCTGTGCGTATGCTATGACAGGATAGGAGATCATGAAAAAGCCTATGAATATCATAAGCTTTCGGAAAAGCTTAATCCCGACTCGGAAGCTGTCAGACTGAATAAGCAGTATTTTGATACTCTGTTCAAAAACTCCACCGAGCAGAATAATCGGACACCAAATTCTCCTTGACATCATATAATAATACGAGGCTTCCAGACAAAGCCTTAAAAGATATGAAATTTCGACAGGAGCGAATTATATGCCATCAAATTATGATAAAACAGATTATCAGTATTATTCCGGTTCTGAGCATTTGAATTACGCCAAATGCAATGATGAACCACGCGACAGAAACTGCTGCTGCAATAACTGCTGCTGCGGCTTTATAGGACCTGTCGGTCCTACTGGCGCTACTGGTCCGACCGGACCTGTAGGACCTACAGGTCCTACAGGAGCTACAGGTACAGGTGTAACAGGCGCTACTGGCGCTACTGGTGTTACGGGTGTTACAGGACCTACGGGAGCTACAGGATTCGGCGCAACAGGTCCTACAGGAGCTACAGGTGTTACAGGCCCTACGGGTCCGACCGGACCTACAGGAGCGACAGGCGCTACAGGTACAGGTGTAACAGGCGCTACTGGCGCTACTGGTGTTACGGGTGTTACAGGACCTACGGGAGCTACAGGATTCGGCGCAACAGGTCCTACAGGAGCTACGGGTGTTACAGGTCCTACGGGTCCGACCGGACCTACAGGTCCTACAGGAGCGACAGGCGCTACAGGTGCAGGTGTAACGGGCGCTACTGGCGCTACTGGTGCTACCGGTGTTACAGGTCCTACGGGAGCTACAGGATTCGGCGCAACAGGTCCTACAGGAGCTACAGGAGCTACCGGAGGTTCCACATCAGTAAGCTTGGGAGACGTATATACGAACCCTCCCGGATCAGAAGCAAATATTGTGAACAGAGGTACAGAAGACGATCTTATCCTTGATTTTTATATACCGAGGGGAGATACGGGAAAAACTGAATTTCCTGACGCTCTGGCAACTATAAATCAGTCGCCTCAGTATACCAAACCCGGCGGAGCGCTTGTCTTTGCCGAAAATACGCTTCTGACAGGCTACAGAATATATCATGCACCGAATACGCCGAATATCGACGTTTACGAGCCAGGAATTTATCTGGTTATGTTCCAGGGTACCGCAACCGTTAATGTATGCACAGCCCTGCCCGGAACTCTCGGCGTTCAGCTCAGTGAGAACGGATACCTGATACCGGGAACTCATGCCGTAGAGACCTTCTGCAGCACAGGAGAAGCGGAAACTCTTAATATAAATGCGCTTATACGCCTTAACTCACCTGCTGCATTACAAGTAGTGACCGACAGCGATAACTACACCTTTAATGATATCCAGTTCAGCATTTTACGCATAAGCGATTATTGATACTCAGTCTTGTCTGAACTAAAAAGATCCCAAAGCTCATAACGAACTTTGGGATCTACATATTTTATTGCGTTTCTGCCAAAACTGCCGACTGCGGCGGTCAGCTGGAGTATGAATATCAGAAGATCATATGCCTGCGGTACGGCTAACGAAACGTTACCTGCCCCATTCTACACTGCCCTGCATAAAAATTATAAGAGCTGCAGATGATGCGGCAACAACGATCACCGAAACCGCCAATACTAGAGCCGATCTTTTATCAAACCTGAAGGAATCGGCTTTAGGAAGCATTCCTATACCCTTCAGAGCCTCTGAAAGCGGCTTATAAAGCAGACAGGTCAAAGCGGAATTCAAAAATCCCTTGATAAGATTAAAAGGCAGAAGCAGCGGCGGAATAAGTGCATAAACCGCTTCCCTTGAGGTTTTCATATACAATGGCGTAATAAGTATATTCATAAATATCATAACGCCGGTCATTACGGCAATACCGCAGAGCAGTCCAAAGAAAGCTCCGTAAAGACTTTTGCGGTATTTATATACAAGAGAAGCCGTACCTGCAAAGGCGGCGCTTCCGGCAAAATTCATTACCGCTCCGTATATTCCGGTATCCGAAAGAGTAACCATTTCAAGCAGAGCTTCCGCAAAAGCCACGCCTACTGCTGTCAGCGGTCCGAATATAAAACCTGAAACAGTTATAAATACGTCCTTGATCTCCAAAGATAAAAACTGAACCTTGAACCTGAATACAAATAAACAAAGATAGCCTAACGCTGCGAACATCGCGAGTACCGTTAACTTCTTTGTATCCATACGCTTTTTTGCTACTGTATTATTCATAAAATATTCCTCCTAAAATCAATTAGGGAGAAACAGCAGATTTATGTATTATACCGATATTTATACCAATATAAAAAAGGCTTCTGAAGCAAAAGATCCAGAAGCCTGAAAAGCATAAACGCCTGTCGTTTCTTCCATCCGGACTATACCGTCGGTTTCGGAATCTCACCGAATCAGCACTTTCGTGGTCGAGGACTAAGGCTTTTGCCCATTACCTCCGGTGTGGACTTTCACCACCCCTGAAACAATCTGATATTCAATTATAAAAGAACGATTATTCTTCGTCCTCTCCGATCTCGCTGAAATCGAACTCAAGCGTTTCGCCGCAGTTCGGACAGTCGATCGAGCCTTCCTCGATCATGCTTTCGCCCAGACAGATAGTATCGCCGCAGGTAGGGCAAACGCACTCGTATTCTTCCTCGTCCTCAAAATCGCAGTCATCATCGTCGCAGCAGTCGCAGTCATCGCCGTACAAATCGTCCTCAACATTGCCGAGATCCTCGTCGAGAATGTCAACAAGCTCAACGACCTCGTCTACCTCGTCCGAAACGTCCTCAATTGTAAGAGCCATTTCATCGAGAATTTCAGCCATAGCAAGAAGTACCCTGCCCTCGTTTGTAGAATCGTCGATCTTAAGTCCGTCTATAAGACCCTTGAGATATGCCACCTTATTTGAAAGCTCCATAGAACATTCCCTCCGTTATCCTTTATATTTTATCAATTACGCACGCTCCATATATTCGCAGGTACGCGTATCGATCCTTATCTTGTCGCCGACATTGATGAAAAGAGGAACCTTTATCTCTGCTCCGGTTTCAACAGTTGCAGGCTTTGTAGCGTTTGTAGCGGTATTTCCTGCAAACCCCGGGTCAGTTTCAGTAACCTCAAGATCTACGAAATAAGGAGGCTCAACGCCAAAAACCTTGCCCTTATACGAAAGGATCTTACAGATCATATTTTCCTTTACAAACTTGAAATTATCGCCAAGCTCGGAAGCGTTAACGGGAACAAGCTCATAGGACTCAGGATCCATAAAGTAATAAAGATCACCGTCGCTGTAGGAATATTCCATATCCTTTCTCTCAACGAAAGCGGTCGGGAATTTTGCAGTTGGATTGTAGGTTTTTTCAACAACAGAGCCTGAAATAACGTTTTTTACCTTTGCTCTTACGAAAGCGGCTCCCTTACCGGGCTTAACGTGCTGAAACTCAACTATCTGCATTACGTTGCCATCTTCCTCAAAAGTCATACCATTTCTGAAATCTCCGGCAGTTACCATATTTTATATACCTCCAATAATTTTTCTGGAAACACCGTTTTTCCCATATTTACGGGAAAGCGGCACTCAATATATGCCCGGAAAATTATCACAGACATATCCTTATATTTATTCTAACCTATTTTTTAGCTTTTTGCAAGTGTTTTTGAAGATTTTTTTATGAGTTTAATATTTTTTTAACAGACTGACAGAATCACATATAGCTATACGTTCTGTTCATGTCGGTTTTAAGATACGGATGATCTTTTTTATCATTTCTGCCAAAATCTGAGCCTTGGCGTGATCCGCCTTCAAAGCCTCAAGCTCGCTCTGAGTTATTACCACACTCGTCGATAATGTCCCAACCCGGCGCCCATTCCTCGTCCTCGGAAGCACGTTTTTTAAATTCTTCAATGGTCACAAAAATTTTCCTCTAATATTATCAGTTCTTTCGACGCTCTTGTCATATTTTCGCAGCCGTTCTCTTTTATTATTACGAAATCCTCTATTCTCACTCCGAATTTGTCAGGCAGATAAATTCCCGGCTCGATCGTTACTATCATATCCGGCTCAAGGATATTTCCGCAGGTAGGCGAAGCTGTAGGAGCTTCATGTATTTCCATACCTACTCCGTGACCCAAAGAGTGACCGAAATATTCACCGTATCCGGCATTAGATATAATATCACGGGCGGTTTTGTCAAGCTCCGCCCCCGAAATTCCTGCTCTGACAGCGGATAGTCCGGCGAGCTGAGCCTTGAGGACTGTATCGTATACCTTTATCATTTCTTCTGACGGCTGACCGACGCATACGGTTCTTGTCATATCGCTGTGTCGTCCGTCTACGACTGCGCCGTAATCCATCAGCACAAAATCACCGTTTTCAACTGCTTTATCCGACGGTACGCCATGTGGAAGCGATGTATTTTTTCCCGAAAGCGCAATTGTGTCAAAGGACAAAGCCTCCGCGCCGTTCCTCAGCATAAAGTAATCAAGCTCAAGCGCAATCTCACGCTCGGTTCTTCCGGGCTTTATATAATTCAGTATATGCTCGAAGCCTTTCTCCGCTATGCGCTGAGCAGCAATTATCTTTTCAATTTCCTCAGTGCGCTTGCAGGCTCTTATCTCGCCTATGCATTCGCTTAACGCACGGCTGCTGTCTATCTCGCAGTCAAGCCTGTCGCTTATTTCCGCAAGCCGTGAAACTGTCAGTGTATCGGCTTCAACCGAAACCTTTTCTGCGCTATGCTTTTTTAACAGTTCATTTATCTGCTTGTACAAATCCTTCTGCAATATAACCTCGCAGTCCTTTACTGTCTTGCGGGCTTTCTCTATATACCTGAAATCAATGATAAGATAAGCCTTTTCAAAGAAAACCGCCAACGTACCCGCGCTTGATCTCATCCCCGTAAAATAGCGGCGGTTTATATCGTCCGTTATAACGGCGCAGTCGCAGAAGCTTCTTATTTCACACCTGAGCAGTTCCAGCGGAGAGTAATATTTCTGTCTGTTTTCCATAAAGATCAGTCCTTTAAAATTTCATTGAGAGCGTCCACCGCAAGTAAATACGAAGCCTTTCCGAAGCCTGCTATCTGTCCTGCGCAAACGGGAGCGATCACCGAATGATGCCTGAATTCCTCACGCTTGTGAATGTTTGACATATGGACCTCTACCACAGGAATCTTTATCGCAGATATTGCGTCCCGTATCGCATAGCTGTAGTGCGTATATGCACCTGCATTGATGATTACACCGTCAAAATTCTTTCGTGCAAGATGAAGCGTATCAATGATTTCACCCTCATGGTTAGACTGAAACACCTCGCAGTGTATTTCATGCTTCAATGCCCTTTCGATCATCTCATTATTTATTGAATCAAAGGTATCAGAGCCGTAAACTCCCGGCTCACGTTCACCAAGAAGATTTAAATTCGGCCCGTGTATACAAAGTATTTTTTTCATAATAAACACCTCTCTAACTCCTATTTTAAAAGACAGCAAAAATTATCCTTAAAGATCTTTTGCTTTATATACGGACTTAAGATACTTATGAACTTCTGCAAGTCTTTTGAAAGTTCCTGCTTTCATACAGTCAAGCTTACCGCTTTTAAATAATTCCACTAAGCTACTTATAAACCGATGAATAATACTGCTTCATTGTCAGCGCATCAATATCCTGAGTTCCTGCGCTTTCGCAAACGAAGATCGGCGAAAGCTTTTTCTTTGCCGTTATTTCCAAAAGCGGCTCGTAATCCGGCCCGAAGCCCTGATTATCCTCAAAGGTCAAATGCTTTTTCTCCCCGCCGGGATTTGTAAACATTATCTTTGAGAAATGGCTGTGGAAAATTTTCAGTCTGTCAGAGCCTATCATATTTTCAACCTCGTCAAGCATTTTTTCATACTCCGATCTTCCCTTGATATAGCCGAACTCCCTGGCGTTGAGATGTCCGAAATCTATACAGGGAACAAAGGATTCGTCCAGACGGCAAAGCTCCAGAACCTCCGTAAGATTACCCAGCTGATTTACCTTTCCCATTGTTTCGGGACAGAAAACGATATGTTCAAAGCCATGCTCAATTGCGGCTTTTCTTGCACGGATAAGCGTATCCTTAGCAAGCTCCAGAGCTTCCTCCCTGCTCAGCTTAGCGCACGAACCGCTGTGGATCACTATTCTCTGCGCACCCATTCTGCTTGCGGCGTCGCAGGACTGCAATATGTAATTGATACTGTTATCACGCTTTTCCGGCTCAATACTAGAAAGCGAAATAAAATACGGTGCGTGAAGCGAAAGGCTGATATTATGCTCTTCAGCCTTATCTCTGAGTGCAAAAGCTATCTTATCGGATACCTTAACTCCCCTGCCGCACTGATATTCGTAATGGTCAAGTCCCATGGCTTCAAGATAGCCGGGCGCCTGAACCGTTGATTTATACTTAGCCGAATAGCTCTCGCTGTTCCCGGCAGGACCGAATTTTGCAGACATTTAATCATTCCTTTCCATATTACTCGTTCCTTATGCTTTTGATATAAAATATTATGTCATAAGCCGTTTATACCCTGATCTTTCTTTGGCAGAAATGCTTTTTCAATTTTCCTTTTCACCCTGAACCAGAAGCCTTTTTCCGGCTCGATTGGAAACACAAAAATTGAACGTATGCCCTTCAGATTGCTCCCCAGCACGTCGGTAAAAATCTGATCACCGACAGCCGCCACATTTTTCTTTTCAAGACCTAACTTTTCTATTGCTTTAGTATAACCGAAGGTAAGTGGTTTTTTTCCCTCGCTGACAAAATCCAGTTCAAGCTGCCGTGCAAAAGGCGTGACTCTCGGAGCATGGTTATTGGAAACGATCATAAGCCTTATTCCTGCGGCTTTCATTTTGTCCAGCCATTCAAGGCTTGAACGGGGCGGCTCGGGATTGTTGTGCGTTGTAAGCGTATTATCCAGATCCAGTATAAGCCCCTTTATATTTTTCTTTTTCAGAAATTCGGGGGTTATATCCCCCGCCTTATCAAAAACGTATGTCGGTTTAAAAAACATAAAATTCTCCTGTACTCCCTCGCCGCAGCAGCAGCCGAAATAGCGGCAGTGCCTTTTATTATATTAGCTGAGATATTCTCTTTCTCGGATGCGTTTTTTGCCGCCTTTGAATTTATTAAATAAAAACAAAAAGCGGACACAGCAATGCCCGCTTTCAATTACAATATTAGTATTTACGCTTACGAGCAGCTTCGGATTTTTTCTTGCGCTTTACCGAAGGCTTTTCGTAGTGTTCTCTTTTACGAACCTCAGCAATAACGCCGTCCCTTGCACACGATCTCTTGAATCTTTTAAGAGCCGTATCCAAAGTTTCGTTCTTACCAACACGAATTTCTGCCAAAATTATTCCCTCCCTTTGCCACCTGTGACAGAGGCAACATATCAGCACAGCACAACCCTTGGTGAATAGTGAAGGGGTCTGCCAACGCAAACCGTGAAACGTCCTGACGTTCCCACTCAGCCAACCGGCTTCTCTGTCTTTGAGCTCTGCTGCATTTAAGCTAACATAATTACAAATTTTATTATACAATAATCAAGTGTAAAAGTCAATAGTTTTTTGAAATTTTCCAAAACATTTTTAACTCAGATATTCTTTCGGAACGCTTAAACCGTATTCCGAAAGCTTCCGAACATAAAGAGGATCCTTCATTCTTTCTTCTGATTCAGCCTTTAATTTTTCCAAGGCTTTTTCCCTTCTACCGCTCAGAACTGCCGCCGCGTCGATCAGACCCATAAGAGCCATAATACCGCCGCCTATCATGATAGGCCATAAGATGATATGGTATTTTCCGAGAATTCTTGTTTCATAAAGATACATACCTGCTGCAAGCAGAGCAAAAGCTGACCCCAGCAATGATATTTTCAGACGTTTTTTTACTGAAAGTGCATCGGGAATATATCCGTCTACTGCGATTTCCCTGAATCTTCCGTCAAAATACTCCGTGCCGCATTCAGGACAGACCTTGATCGGACTGCCGTAAAGCCAGCGGTTATCCGGAGCAGGCTGCCTTGTTTTGCAATGAGGACAATTTACAAGCTTGCTGCTGTTATAGTCGGCATTCCGCATTATTATTACCTCTTAACTATTTAACAACGATATTAACTAATCTTCCCTTAACATAGATCTCTTTGACAATGCTTTTACCTGAAACCGCTTCTGCGACCTTATCATCCTGCTTAGCCAGAGCAACAGCCTCGTCCTGAGCAATATCGGCAGGAACATTAAGCCTGCATTTAACCTTTCCGTTTACCTGAACCGCAATTTCAATTGTATCGTCAACAGTCTTGCTCTCGTCATATTCAGGCCATTTTTCAAATGCTATCGTATCTTTATGACCCATAATACTCCAGATCTCCTCACCGATATGAGGACAGATACACGAAAGCATCTTTATAAGACCTTCAGCGTATTCTCTCGGACACTTTTCTTCCTTGTATACTGCATTTACAAAAATCATCATCTGTGAAATAGCGGTATTGAACGCAAGCTTTTCAAAATCATCGGTAACCTTTTTAACCGTCTTATGATATAACTTTTCAAGCTCCGGAGAATTTACGTCTGATATGTTTTCAGGCTCTGTAAAGAATGCCCATACACGGTTAAGGAATCTTTTTGCCCCCTCTACGCCCTTGTCGTTCCACGGCTTTGAAACCTCAAGCGGACCCATAAACATTTCATAAAGCCTGAGCGTATCAGCTCCGTAATCACGGACAATATCGCTTGGATTTACGACATACTCAGGAAAGCGCTTGCCCATTTTAATACCGTTGGAGCCTAGGATCATACCCTGATGTACAAGCTTTTTGAAAGGCTCCTTTGTAGGCGCAAGTCCCTTATTATATAAATATCTGTTCCAGATCCTGGAATACATAAGATGACCGACCGCATGCTCAGGGCCTCCGATGTAAAGGTCTACAGGCATCCAGTGCTTGAGAAGCTCCTGATTTGCAAACTCCTTGTCGTTATTCGGGTCAATATACCTGAAATAATACCAGCTTGAACCGGCTGAACCCGGCATTGTTGATGTTTCCCTTTTTCCCTTTACGCCGTTTCTATCATATTTTTTCCATTCGTCCGCATTTTCAAGAGGCGCTTTTCCGTTTTCGCCCTTATAATTCTCAAGCTCCGGAAGAACGAGCGGAAGCTCTTCGTCGTCAAGAACGTGTATTTTACCGTCCTCGCCGTGAACAACAGGAACAGGCTCGCCCCAGTAGCGCTGTCTTGCAAATATCCATTCTCTGAAATGATAGTTTACAGTTCTTTTTGCAACGCCCATTTTCTCAAGCTTTAATGTAATGGCTTCCTTGGCTTCTTCAACAGTAAGGCCGGTAAATTCCTCTGAGTTTATCAGTCTAAATCCCTTTCCGAGATAATCGCCCTTTTCAAGAGCCTTTTCGGAAACATCAATATGACCGTTCTTTTCACCGCCGTCGATAACCTGAATCATATCTATATTGTGTGCAACGGCATATTCAAAGTCACGCTGGTCGTGAGAAGGAACAGCCATTACCGCACCCGTACCATAGCTTGCAAGAACGAAATCGCCGATAAACATTCTTACTTCCTTGTTATTTACAGGGTTGATACAGGTAACGCCTTTAAGCTCGCAGCCCGATTTGGCTTTATTAAGCTCGGTTCTGTCCATATCGTTCTTTTTGAGCGTTTCGTTGATATACTCCTGAACCTCGTCCTTATTTTCAATTCTGGGCATAAGCTGCTTGACTATTTCACCGTCGGGAGCAAGAACCATAAACGTAATACCGTATATAGTTTCAATACAGGTCGTAAAAATCGAAAATTCTCCGCCGCCGACAATATTAAACTTGACCTCGACGCCTGTTGACTTTCCTATCCAGTTTCTCTGCATAAGCTTTGTGGATTCAGGCCAGTCTATTTCATCAAGGCCTTCAAGAAGCTCTTCTGCAAACGCAGGCTGGTTGATCACCCACTGCTTCATATTCTTTCTTACAACGGGATATCCTCCGCGCTCAGATTTACCGTCGACTACCTCGTCGTTTGAAAGCACCGTGCCAAGCTCCTCACACCAGTTTACGGGCATATCTATATACTGAGCATATCCGTCAAGATACAGCTGCTTGAAGATCCACTGAGTCCACTTATAGAATTTTGGGTCGCTCGTAGCCACCATTTTGCTCCAGTCATAATCAAAACCCAGCTCCTTCAGCTGCTTTGAGAAAGTCTTTATATTCTCCTGTGTGAAGCCGTTTGGGTGATTTCCTGTGTTTACGGCATACTGCTCCGCAGGCAGACCGAAGGAATCATAACCCATAGGATGAAGAACATTATATCCCTGCATTCTCTTCATTCTTGAAATTATATCGGTCGCAGTATATCCCTCCGGATGACCGGCATGCAAGCCTACTCCCGACGGATACGGAAACATATCCAAAGCATAAAACTTAGGCTTGGAAAAGTCCCAGACATCAGTTTTAAAGGTTTCATGCTCCTCCCAATATGTTTGCCATTTTTTTTCGATAGCTGAAAAATCATACTTCATTTTTATCATTCCTTCTGAATAAATTCTATTGTAAATTATATAAAAGTCATCATCAAGTCTTTAAGGTAATACTTAACATCTCTTTCCTCAAAAATATCCTCTCCCGACCTATGATACCAAAACTCAGCGTCATAGTTATATTTTATTTTAACGTTTGCGGGATCAAACACATAACACTGTAATTACTCCTAAAATTATTCGTCGAGATATTTTTCAACAGAACAAAGCTCACCGTCGCTCCAAAGCCTTTCAAGATTATAATAGCTTCTGGTCTCCTTATAAAATACGTGAACGACAATGCCGCCGTAATCAAGCACGATCCAGGTTGCGCCCTGATACCCCTCTACCCTTGTCGGCTCGATTCCAAGCTCCTTCATTTTAAATTCTATCTCGTCGGCAAGAGCCTTTGTATGAGTATTGGAGGTTCCGTTTGCAATAATAAAATAATCGGCAACGATAGTAAGATCCTTTATGCCGATAAGCTGAATATCCTCAGCCTTTTTTGAATCCAGAGCCTTGATTATCGTTTCAAGCGCTTTTTCCTGAGTAACCTTTTCCATATTAATGCCCATGCGCATGATCAGCGACGGCTCTGAAATACCTCCGCACGGGACTCCTCCGTTCTTTTATAATTTTTTCAAAGCCGTTTTATACAATAAACTATCTGTTCCGGCAGAACAGCCTGTATTATTTACCCGATCTCAATCCCGCAAAATAATTATAGCATTCCAGCGTTGAAACCGGAATGGTATTGCCCTTTTCAGCCGAATCCTTAACAGAAAAACGCAGAGCCTCCAGCATAGCCTTTTCCAAGCTCTGAGCGGAATACCGCCGCATTTTCTTAACGTCCTTGTAATCCCTGTCGGCGGATATAAGATCGGCAAGGTAAATTATCTGCGAAAGCAGCGGCATATCGGCGCAGGCGACCGTATGATACCTTACTGCGTTTATTATTTCCGTATCCTTTATCTGAAACTCGCTTTGTATAAACTCCGCCCCCGCTATAGCATGATACAATGCGGGGGTTTTTGTTTCGATTGCGCAGACGTCAAGCTCCGACTGCTTTACAAGCTCAAGCTGCTTTTCCTCCGGCATTTCCTTGCATACGTCGTGCAGCAGACCGGCAAGATACGCCTTTTCCCTGTCGCAGCCGTATCTATCCGCAAGCTCCGCCGCAGCGTTTGCTACGTTTACCGAGTGATTGTATCTTTTCTTTGATAGATTTTCCTTTAAATAATTTTTGTACTGTCCAATTATCTTCTTATCAGCCAAATGCAAAACCTCTGTCAATACAAATTTTTATCCAAAATATATTTTACAACATTTTTATTTAAATAGCAAGTATGATCAGTATTTTTTTTGAACGCTTCCCTTATCTGAGTAGACGATACCTCAAACGGCTCGTCCTCAAGTATTATGACCTCCCCGCCGCTTTCCGCAAGCCATGAAGCGTATTTCTTCATTTCCTGTGCAGTATCGCTCCCGCTTCTTGAAATGCATATAAGAGAAGCCAAAGACAGAATTTCCTCATATCTGTACCATTCATGAAACGACAGCAGCATATCGCTTCCCATTATAAAATAAAGCTTTGCGTCAGGATATACGCTGTGAAAGTGCCTGAGGGTCAGAACCGAATAGCTCTTTGAGCTTTGCTTTAGCTCCCAGTCTGAAACCTCTGCGGCTGCGATATGCTTAAACGCAAGCCGACACATATTGACCCTGTCTTCTCCTCCTGCAAGCTGATGCGCCTGCTTATGCGGCGGTATTTTGGCAGGAAGTATAATTACCTTATCAAAATCAACCGCCCTCATCGCTCTTTCAAGCAGTCTGACGTGACCGTTATGCACGGGATTGAACGTTCCTCCGAAAACCCCTATATTCATCGCTTATTTTTCAGCGTGATAACAGGCTCCTTTTCGTTGCGCTTGTAAAGAACAGCCTTCGAGCCTATTACCTGAACGACCTCTGCGCCTGTTTTTTCTGCGATCTCAGCCGCCGCTTCCTTTGCAGTGTACATTGAATTATCCAGTACCTTTATCTTGATAAGCTCGTGGACTCTCATATAATCGTCTATCTGAAGTATCTGTGCCTCGTTTACTCCGCCCTTTCCGATCTGAAAAACAGGCTCCAGCGGATTTGCAAGCGCTTTAAGCTCCGCCCTCTGCTTAGGTGTTATCATAGCTTTTTAATTCCTCTCGTCTTATATTTGCTTTAAAACTATTTTATATTATAACCTATTTACATAGATTTTGCAATACTTACCGGCTGTTTTTGATCCGGTAACCAAGCCTTTCATTAATTTTGTACAATTATTTATTTCCGTTCATTCCGTTTGCTGCCGCCGCAGATAAACGATTCATTGATTATTTGATTATTATGTTCGCACAAAAGCCGAAACTTACGGCTCCGCTTTTAATAAAACAGACTTTAATCCTAATTCCTGCCTACCTGCCTTTATGCACCGATATTAACGATATCCGTCTTTATTAAGGGAATATTTCCGTACCGCCTCTTAACATATTATACATAGATCGGCTATATTATATCAACAGCATTTCGGACTGCCTCAATTCGTTCTCCGCCTGCTTTTACTTTATACTTATGTTCCACGTGGAACATTTTTTGTTTTATACAGCAATAATCGTTTTTCGCATAAAAACAGGGAAAGCCAATAATAACTTTCCCTGGATCTATATATTTTTACCGCTTTCCGCTAAGCTCGCTGATTTTATTTTTTAGTATCTCAAAAGCCTCCTCAGGATCGCCGACCTCCAAAACAGCTTCCTCAAGAGGACACATGCCGTTTTTTGTTCTGTTCTTTATGTATGGAACAAGCTTTTCATATTCGGCATCTATCCCGTTTTCCTCTAATACCTTTAAAGCGTGACTGCTTATTGTCAGAGCATACGCTTCTTTTACTCCGCCGAGAACAAGCATCAGCGCCGAGGATTTTCCGATAACCTTGTCGGCTGCCGAAGCGCCTGTCAGGAAATCAGGCTCGTTTCCGAGTATATCTATAATAGGAGCCACTCCCCGCTTCTGAGAAGTAACAACATACTGCCCCTTGACTGCACAAAACGTATTATCGTTTTCAGACAGCAGTGTTCTGGCTCTTTCTAAATCTTGAGTCAAGATAACCGCTCCTTTCAAGCGAATAAACTAATGACGGAATAAACAGAAGCTGAATTATTATTCCGTAAATACCAGTTACAGCGGCATTAACCGCCATTACAGCCGAAACGCCCCTAATGTTAAGAACCTCTCCGGCAAAAAGCAATGAACCTGCATATATAAGCCTGCCGAAAATCATCGCGCTTATAAGCGTAATATAAATTCCTCCCTTTCTGTGCCTTACTCCGAAGGTATTGTAAAGGATGCCGCTCATAAATCCATAAGACGCAAGCTCGGCTATCATAAACGGAAGCCTGAACGAATCGGGCATTCCCGTTAGAAGCGAACTTATAATTGGGGATAATACGCCGATAAACAGACCGAATACAGGTCCGAGAACAAATCCGCTTATAAGCACCGGAATATGCATAGGAAGAAATATCTGTCCCGATTGAGGAATACCCGTAAGATGAAACGCCTGAGGAAGCAGTATCGCAAAGGCTGTCATAAGTCCGCCGCAGGTAATTTTTCTTGCAGTCATAATTGCCACCATGCCCGCTTCAGGAGCATATTTTCCTTTCCCGTTTATTTTATTATATTTGCATGATAAAATACAAAAATTTAAAAGCTATTTATAGCAAAGCCCGTCCAGCCGGCTTTGCAGCTTCTTCAGATCGCTTCTGATATTGATCTTCTGAGGACAAGCCTGTTCACATTTTCCGCAGGAGATGCAGTTTTTAGCCTTCTGTGAATCCTCAATATCATGCTCCCACTGCCATTTAGTAGAATTTGTATTTTCGTATATACCATATGTATTCCATATCTTGAAATTATACGGTATATTTACCCCGGCAGGACAAGGCATACAGTAGTTACAGCCTGTACAGCCGTTATTGACCCTCGACCTGAGCATATTGGCAATACGCTCCACAGCTTCTTTTTCAGAATCGTCAAGAGGTCTGAAATCTGTAAAGGTATTAAGATTGTCACTGACCTGAGCTTCATCGGACATTCCGCTGAGTATGACCTTTACATTCGGAAGCGACCCTACCCATCTCAATGCCCATGAAGCAGCGGAAGCTTCCGGAGCAAGCTTTCTGAACTCCTCAATAATATCGTCGGGAAGAGAAGCCAGAGAACCTCCCTTAACAGGCTCCATTATAACAAGCGGCACTCCCAGCTTTTCCGTAAGCTTATAGCCCTTTATCCCTGCCTGCTCCTCAGTATCCATGTAATTCAGCTGGATCTGACAGAAATCCCATTTTCTATAGGTGAGGATCTCCTCAAACGCTTCATAGCTGTCGTGAAAGGAAAAGCCGAAATATTTTATCTTTCCCTCGGCTTTAAGCTTTTCGCAGAACTCAACTACTCCGATATCACGCATTTTTCTCCAGGTATTCCTGCTGAGAGAATGCAGCAGATAAAAGTCGACATTGTCTTTGTTAAGACGTTCAAGCTGTGAATAAAACAGCTGCTCAGCCTCCTCAACCGAATTTATCTGCCAGCAGGGAAGCTTTGTCGCAAGATAATACGAATCACGCGGATATTTTTCAAGAACTCTTCCCACAAAAGGCTCGCTGTCCCCGTTATGATACGGATAAGCCGTATCTATGTAATTTACTCCTGCGGAAATTGCCTCATCGATCATTTTTTCCGCCCTATCCTCAATTATTGCTCCGTCAGACGAAGTCGGAAAACGCATACAGCCAAATCCGAGCAGCGACGTTTCGATCCCCAATTTCGGCATTGAACGCTTATCAACTTTCATAAATAACACTTCCTTCCAAATAACATATTTAATATATTATACCGTCAAGTCCTACAAACTTCAAGCGCAAAATAAGCACTTTTTTGTTACTTTTCTTTGTAATGATTAAAAGATTGCAAAAACCCGTAATTACAAAACACCGGACTGTCAGCCTTTTAACAAAAAGTCCCCGTATAATCCGGGGACCTCATTTAATAAATATAAGCCTTCACTGACTTAAACAAAACGGCAACGCAATGCATTGTACTTCTGTTTACACCTTAAATAATTTTACATCAAACCTAAACTGCGGTACTATTGCATTACAGCTGATGGATCACAAAAATCTCATAGATACTCCTTACAGCCGCATCGAAGTCCTTTTCCTCAACGCCTACGATAATATTAAGCTCACTGGAGCCCTGATCTATCATCTTAACGTTAACATGAGCGTGAGCAAGCGCAGAGAAAATTCTGCCGGCAGTACCCCTGTTGGACTTCATTGCCCTGCCTACAACGGCGATAAGAGCAAGATCGGATTCTATTTCTATCGAATCGGGATGAACGTTTCTGTGCAGACCGCTTAGGATCTCCTGCTCCTTAGGCTCAAACTCCGCCTGATGAACGATAACGCTCATAGTATCTATACCGGAAGGCATATGCTCGAAAGAAATCCCATTTTTCTCAAAGACTTCGAGAACTTTTCTTCCGAAGCCCAGCTCGCTGTTCATCATATCCTTTTCGATATTGATAACCGTAAAGCCTTTCTTTCCTGCAATTCCCGTAATTGTAAAAGGAGGCTTCTGGCAGGTGCTTTCAACTATCATAGTTCCGTGATCCAGAGGAGCATTGGTATTCTTTATATTTATAGGGATACCCGCCTTGCGTACCGGGAAAATAGCGTCCTCATGCAAAACAGTAGCTCCCATATACGAAAGCTCTCTGAGTTCCTTATAGGTAATAGTTGTAATAGGCAGCGGGTCGGGAATGATCCTAGGGTCGGCGATCAAAAAGCCTGAAACATCCGTCCAGTTTTCATACAGGTCGGCATTTACAGCTGCGGCTACGATAGAACCGGTAACGTCCGAACCTCCCCTTGAAAAAGTCTTTATTGTATCATTTGGCATAGAGCCGTAGAATCCCGGCACGACCGCCCTTTCAATTCCGGCCAACTTAGCCGAAAGCAGCTCGTTGGTCTTTTCAGAATCGAAAACTCCCGAATCATTGAAGAAAATAACGTCTGCGGCGTCAACAAATTCATATCCGAGATATTCTGCAAGCACGATACCGTTAAGATATTCTCCCCTTGAAGCGGCATAATCTCTTCCCGCTTTTCCAATAAAGCAGGCTTTTATAGTAGTAAACTCCTCCTCAAGAGAAAGCTCAAGTCCCAGATCGCTGATAATTCCGTAATATCTGTCCTTTATAAGCTCAAATTCCTTATCAAAATTTTTTCCCTTTGCCGCAAGGTCATAGCAGCTGTAAAGCATATCGGTAACCTTTGTATCGGCGGAATATCTTTTCCCCGGAGCTGACGGAACGACATAACGGCGTGAATCCTCAGCTTTTATTATATCTCTGACCTTTTTAAACTGTTCGGCGCTTGCAAGCGAGCTTCCGCCGAATTTAACAACCTTTGTCAACGCACTCAATCCCCTTACTTACTGATAAATTAATTTCTATAAACAAGTACCTATTAATTATATATATTTTTTACATTCAAGTCAATGTGCAATTCATCTAAATTTGTGTTAATTTTCTGTGTACGTTTGTGGAATACGTCTGTGTTTCAATGACGTACATATTGCTGCTTCAACTATTTATACTTGACATTTTAAAATACGGGTGATATAATAACTTTGGCAATACGATATGTATTGATCTAACTGCAAAGGAGTGAGAGGATGCGCAGATGATCCTGCTTGAAATTTCAGACGCATATGGACAGACGGTTTATGATACCGTTTGCTTTGCTGTGTCTTGTGCAGGATAATGTGTATTCTCCCGACTATATATCATAATATGCGTCTGTGTTTATGCAGGTGCGTTTTCTGAAGCTATGGCCGCGGGACATGATAATCCTGCGGCCTTATATTTTTTTGGGAGTGATATATATGTCTTTAATTAAAGTATCTGACCTGACCTTCGGATATGACGGAAGTGCAGATAACATTTTTGACCATGCCTGTTTTCAGCTAGATACCGACTGGAAGCTGGGATTTACGGGAAGAAACGGACGGGGAAAAACTACTTTTCTCAAACTGCTTGCAGGCAATTACGAATATCAGGGAAACATTTCGGCTTCTGTGGATTTTGAATATTTCCCGTACGACACAGATATGAACTCATTGACGGAGGAAGTAATACGCAGTATTGCCCCTGAAGCGGAGGACTGGGAGATCTTCAGAGAGCTTTCCCTGCTTGACGTATCATGCGAAACGCTGTATCGGCAGTTTAGAACACTTTCAAACGGAGAACGCACAAAGATCATGCTGGCGGCTATGTTTCTGCATGAAAATGCATTCCTGCTGATAGACGAGCCGACCAATCATCTTGACGCCGAGGGCAGGCGCAAGACAGCCGAATATCTGAACCGCAAAAACGGCTTTATACTTGTTTCTCACGACAGAGATTTCCTTGACGCCTGCGTTGACCATGTGCTTTCAATAAACAAATGCACGATAGAAGTACAGAAAGGAAATTTCTCGTCATGGCTTCACAACAAGGAATTGCAGGACGGATTTGAAAAGGCAGAAAACGAAAAGCTTAAAAAAAAGATCAAACAGCTTGAAACAGCGGCGAAGCGCACCTCGGAATGGTCTGAAAGAGCCGAAAGACGTAAAATAGGCTTCGATCCGGTAAGAACTGAAAAAAGCATCAGCCGCCGAGCCTTTGAGGGGGCAAAAGCCAAGAAGCAGATGTCAAGGTCAAAAGCCATTGCCGAAAGACGACAGAATGCAGTCAAGGAAAGCTCGGGACTGCTTAAAAATCTTGAAAGCGCCGAGGAGCTTAAAATAACGCCGCTTAAATTTCATAAGGAGAAGCTTGTACAGCTGGAAAATGTAAGTATTTTCTATGAAGAAAAGGAAATATGCCGCAGCGTAAGCTTTACAGTCGAACAGGGAGAAGCCGTTTCGCTCTGCGGGATAAACGGCTGCGGAAAATCAAGTATCTTAAAGCTGATTTGCGGAGAAAACATAAGCTATACTGGTAAGATGATCAGAAGCGGAGAACTGAAAATATCCTACGTTCCTCAGAGTACGGAACACCTGTCCGGAGATCTGAACGAATACTGCGAGGCACTGGGCATAGACGGAAGCCTGTTCAGGACGATTCTTAGAAAGCTTGATTTTTCGCGCGGACAGCTTGAAAAGCCGATAGAAGCTTTAAGCGGAGGACAGAAGAAAAAGGCGCTTATTGCGGGAAGCCTTTGTCAGCAGGCACACCTTTATATATGGGACGAGCCGCTGAATTATATTGATGTGCTTTCAAGGATACAGATAGAAAAGCTTCTTCTTAAATACCGTCCGACGCTTTTGTTTGTCGAACATGACTCGGCATTCAACCGCAGGATCGCCGGCAAACAGGCAGAGATCATAAAAATAGGTTAGAGCTTTTTACAGGTTTTGTGTTGAACTGATAAAATGTATTGATTTGTATTGACAAAATAGAAATAGGGTTGTATAATAAACAGTGTTGACAATCAATACTGTTTATTTTTTTAAGGAGAAAATATATGAACGTGGACCAGAAGGAAAAAATGGAGAATGAAATAGCCGGTCTTTTATATGAAGTCTATTCCTCTGAAGCATTTAAAACAATGACTGAGCTTTGTCAGGGGGAAGCAATGGTGCTTATATATCTTAACGATGAAAAAGAAAATAACGTTAATCCGGCCAGAATAAGCCGTGAGCTTGATATTTCAAGACAGCGTGTAACCTCGGTTCTTTCAGCGCTTAGAAAAAAAGGATATATAAGCATGAACATCTGCGAGGACGACCGCAGGCGCATGAATGTAAATATTACTCCGGAGGGTCGTAAGTATATTACATCAAAAACCGAAAGGGTAGAAAAATATTTTGATATACTTATTGAAAAAATGGGAATTGATAATATTATGTGTTTTTATAAACTGCTCAGAGACGCTGCAAGATTTCTTGACGACTCTTTTAACAGCTGACGGCAGAAATTTACCGGTATGAATAAAACTTTTTACTGACGGCGTAGTCCGTGCAGTATGTGCATATAAAAAGGAGCGTTCGGTTATGAATATTTACAGAGAATTTGAGAAGATAAGTTTTACCTACAACGACAAGGCTGCGCTTATAGCTGTCGGCGGCGGAAAAATGACCGGGCTGACCTATGCCCAAACAAGAGAGCTGATAGAAGAGTATGCGCAGAAGCTGAAAGATACAGGTATAAAACCCGGGGACAGGATAGCGATCGCAGGAGAAAGCCGCCCTGAGTGGAACATTGCGTTTATGGCGGCGGAAAAGCTAGAATGTACCGCGGCTCTGATAGACGCTTCGCTGCCTAAAGACGAAATGCTGGCGCTTATTGAAAAAGCTCAGGTCGGCTGTATTATCGCAAGCCCAAAGGTATATGAAGCTATAGGACAGCCTGACGGAATACCCGTGCTTAATATGACCGATAAACTATCCGCTTTTTCGGATAGTTCTATAACTGCGAAAGCCTGTGAAAATACAGATAGGGATATTGCGGTAATTATTTTTTCCTCCGGAACTACAAAAACCGCTTCCGGCATAATGCATTATCATGAAACGCTTATAAAATCAACCGAAATGTGTCTTGATACAAACGGACTTGCAGACGATGAACGCTACCTCGGCATTCTTCCCAACAGCCATATTTACGGACTTTTCGCTCAGGTGCTTGCCCCAATGCTCTACGGCTCTCAGGTCGGTTTTATTGAAGCGCTGAATGCCAAGGGACTTACAGAAGCCTTTCAGAGCTTCAAGCCTACGGTAATTCCCGCCGTTCCTAAGATATATGAGCTTTTGAAAGCGCAGATACTGAAAAAGATAAATGCAGACAGCAAGTCCAGAAAATTGTACAGAATTGCATTTCCTGTATGTCTGCGCCTGCGAAAGGCATTGGGAATAAACGCCGGAAGAAAGGTATTCGGACAGATTCACGAAGCTTTCGGAGGACAGACGCGGATACTTTGCTCGGCAGGCTCTCCCATGTCTGAGGAAACCTGTGAGTTCTACTACGGAACAGGGTTCAATATCCTGAATTCCTACGGAGCGACTGAAACCAATATACCTACTATAGGAAACTACGGCAGAAATATTACTACCAATACCGCCGGACGCCCTTATCCTAAGGTAAAGATGAAGATCGCTCCCAGCGGAGAAATAATGCTGAAATCACCTTACTTTATGGCAGGATACTACGGTGACAGCGAAGCCACTAAGGCCGCCTTTACCGGAGAGGGCTGGTTCAGAACCGGAGATCTGGGAGAATACGACAAGCACGGCAACGTAATTATACTGGGCAGATGCAAGGAAAACATTGTGCTTTCAACAGGAAAAAAAGCGGCTCCGGACGATATTGAAAAGGCATATCGGAACATTAAAGGAGTAAACGAGCTTGTAGTCTGCGGAGTACCTGTCGAGGACGGCAGCTATGATACTGTTCACGCCTTTGTTGCCGCCGACCCGATAGATCATGCGGCAATTTATGAAGAGCTTATGAGGCGCAGCTCTTCCCTTGCCGCCGCAATGAAGCTTTCAGGAATTCACTTTGTAGACAGTATTCCCAAAACCTCCTTGCAGAAGCCTAAGCGTTATCTTCTTAAAAAGCTTGTGCTTGAGGACAGCCTTGAAACGCTTACTGAAAATAAAAAGTCCATAAAAACGGACAGTACTGATATTGCCCAGCTGGTCATAAACGCTGTAGCTAAGGTAGGAAATATCCCTCCTGAGGACGTAAAGATGTCCGACAAATTTCTGAAGGACTATACGATAGACTCGCTTTCCGCCGTTGAGCTTGCACTTGAAATAGAGGAATTCAGCGGAGTAAAGACAGACGACGCAATGGACAAGGAAATGACCGTTGCAAAGCTTATAGGACTTGTTCAGAATCCGAAAATGATTAAAAGAACTCCGGTAAGATCGATAATCTATCCGCTTAACAAATCCGCTTTGGACTACAGGATATACAGGTTTTACAGAAACCTTGTCCATACTATATACAAGGTCAGGGTCAGAAATGAAGCCGTACTTCCAGAGGACAAGGGGTATATAATCTGCGCTAATCACGTTTCAAATTTTGACTATCTATATATCACACAGAATTTTAAGCGTGAAAGATTCAATAAGTTCTGCTGTATGGCAAAAAAAGAGCTCTTTAATAATAAGCTTGTAACTAGGATCATGATAAAAACTGCGGGAATGATACCCGTAGACAGGACCGGAGCAGTAGGAGATACAATGGACGCCATAAAGGAAAAGCTGAAAGATAAATGGGGCGTTCTTATTCATCCCGAGGGTACCCGCAGCAAGGACGGAAAGCTGGGAAAATTCAAAAACGGAGCGGCACTGCTTTCAATTGAAACAAAAACTCCTATCGTACCCGCTTATATTAAGGGAGGACATGAGATATATCCTCCTGATAAAAAGCTGCCGCATCTTTTTAATTGGAAAAAACTAAAAAAATACGATGTTGAGGTTATTTACGGCGATCCCATAGACCCGGAGGGAATGACTCCGGAAACGCTTACGGAAAAGGTTCAGTCGGCTGTTCAGGCTCTTGGTAACAAAGCCAAAGCCGCGGCTTCTAAAACCGGAAAGAAAGTAAGAAAGCTTAAAAAAAGAAAGACCCCAAAGAGTAAACAGGCTCACTGAATATTTATTCAAAGTAACCGCATTGACTGTCTGAATTGTCAATGCGGTCTTTTTATGCGGTAATTTAAAGTAATTTTTATATATATACTAAAGTAAAATTTAAGTAAATCGGATATGCTTAAATACAGCGGAATATAACATTACATATCTGCAGAAAGGAGGATATGCCTGAAGTGGCAGGCATTAAAAAGAATGAGTAATTTTCAGGAGGTATTCAAACGCATAGAAAAGAAATATATATTGGACGAGGGAAAATATGATCTGCTTATGCAAAGGCTCAGAGAATACGCTGTTCCTGACCAATACGGCAAAAGCACAGTATGCAGCATATATTTTGACACACCCGACCGCAGGCTTATACGCAGATCTCTGGAAAAGCCTGTATACAAGGAAAAGATAAGGCTTCGCAGCTATGGAACGCCGGAACTTAACAGTACGGTTTTTCTCGAGCTGAAAAAGAAGTACAAGGGCATAGTTTATAAGCGGCGGACAGATATGCTGCTGAGTTGTGCGAAAGGCTTTATAAGATCAAACGGCGAGGTAGGCAGGGGAAATCAAATTGAGAACGAGCTAAAATGGACTTTCAGCTACTATCCCGATCTTGCTCCCGCAATGTACCTGTCTTACGACCGTATTGCCCTTTACGCAAGAAACGACCCCGGACTGAGAATAACCTTTGACAGCGATATTCTTTACAGGGAAGAAGCGCTGGAGCTTGAAAAGGGCATATGGGGAACTAAACTGCTTAAAACGGGCGAACGTATTATGGAAATTAAAATTCCTGAAGCTATGCCTATATGGCTTTCGGAAATACTTGACGAGCTTGAAATTTATCCATGCTCCTGCTCAAAATACGGAACGGCTTATCTGAAAACACTGAAACAAAAATCTGAAAAAGGAAAGGTGAACTACTGTGCTTGATCTGGTATCGGCATTATCCGCTTCAACATCTGCGGAAGGGACCACAATAGGTGAATTTATTCTGTATACTTTTATATCTCTCGCTCTGGGAGCGGCTATCGCAACAGTATTCAGATACAAAAACAAGGTATCCAAAGGATTTTCAATTACTTTGGCAATGCTTCCCGCAATCGTTCAGGTAGTTATTATGCTGGTAAACGGCAATCTCGGAACGGGAGTTGCAGTTATGGGCGCATTCAGCCTTGTCAGATTCCGTTCTGTTCCCGGGAACGCCCGTGACATATGCAGTATTTTTCTGGCAATGGCGGTAGGTCTTGCAATGGGAACAGGCTATGCACTTATCGCTGTGATCTTTACGGCAATACTCTGTGCGGCAAACCTTGTATTCTCCTGCCTTCCGATCGGAAAAAAGGACGGGGAAAAACAACTGATAATAACGATTCCGGAATCCCTTGACTACAGCGGAGTATTCAGCGACTTGTTTGATAAATACACCTCCGGCTTTGAGCTGATACACGTCAAGACCACCAATATGGGCAGTCTTTTTAAGCTTACCTACAGCATAACGCTTAAAAACGGAGCGTCAGAAAAGGCGTTTATTGACGACCTTAGGTGCCGCAACGGAAATCTTGAGATCTCATTAGGCAGACCAGTAAGTCAGCCCTATGAGCAGCTTTAGATCGGAGGGATAATATGAGTTCAGATATAACAAAGAGAATAGCCATGCTTCTTGCTGCTGTAACGGTCTTATCAGCTGCTAGCGGCTGTTCAAAGAATGATCCTTCTTCCGTAAACAGTTCCGACACAGTTTCCGCCGGATCAGTCATTGATACAAGCTTTAACGCAGAGGATCTTGACATCGGCTATGACGAAAGCGCCTCGAATACAATTGTGTTTAACGAAAACAGTGCGGAAATTAAAGGCTCAGGTGCAGAATTCAAGGACGGAGATCTGATCATTTCAGCTGCCGGTACCTATATACTTTCAGGTACGCTCTCCGACGGGCAGATGATCGTCGACGCTGACAAAGAAAGCGAAATAAAGCTTGTTTTCAGCGGACTAAGCGTTTCTTGCTCCGATAACGCCGCTCTTTTCGTCAATAAAGCAGATAAGGTAACTGTTACGCTTGAAAGCGGGAGCGAAAACTCGCTTACAGACGGAGCGGAATACTCACTCGACGATGAAACATCAAACGTTGACGGAACGGTTTTCTGCCGCTCTGACCTGACGCTGAACGGTACGGGAACGCTGAATATAACCGCTAATTATAAGCATGGAATAGTATGCAAGGACGATCTGGTCATTACAGACGGAGTATATTCAGTAACCTCCGTATCAGGCGGAATATACGGAAAAGACAGTATAAAGATCAACAGCGGAAGCTTTACGATATCCGCGGGTTCAAACGGAATAAAATCTGATAATACCGAAGAAGCCGGCAAGGGCTATATCTATATAAACGGCGGAACATTTGATATAGCTGCCGGAACAGACGGAATAGAATCTCGGAGCATTATTTCAATAGAGGGCGGTACTTTTAATATAACTACCGGAGGAGGAAGCGAAAACGCAAGCATGAGATCCGACGGTCAGCCTAATGAAGGCTGGGGAAAATGGGGCAGCAAAGAGGGCATGACTCCCCCTGACTTTAACGAAGCAACGCCGCCCGAGGGAATGTCTCCGCCGAATCGTCAGAATACACAGAACACAGGAAATAACGAAGAAGCATACCTTGAAACGGCTGCCGCTGAAACAGAAACTACGGATTCTCAAGACAGCTCTTCTGCAAAAGGAATTAAAGCAGAAACCGAGCTGAATATAAAAGGCGGAGAAATAAACATAGATTCCTCAGACGATTCTCTGCACTGCAACGGAAATATAAATATTTACGGAGGAAAAATAAGCGCAAAGTCGGGAGATGACGGAATTCACGCCGACAGCGAGCTTTCAATAACGGACGGAACGATAACTATAGAAAAAAGCTACGAAGGTCTTGAAGGGATAAGTATTTTAATTTCAGGAGGAGACGTATCAGTTACCGCAAGCGACGACGGAATTAACGCCGCAGGCGGCAGCGATACAGGCAGCAGCGGCAGACCCGGCATGGACGGCTTTAATACTTCGTCAGATTCTGAGTACCTTTTAACAATCAGCGGAGGAACCGTAAAGATAAACGCTTCGGGCGACGGACTTGACTCTAACGGCAGCCTTGTTATAGAAGGCGGAGAAATATACGTCAGCGGACCTACGAACGGAGGAAACGGAGCGATCGACTACGGCGATAATAGTTCGGCATGGATAACCGGAGGAACGATAGCTGCCTGCGGCAGCATAGGAATGGAAGAGGGCTTCGGTGAAAACAGCTCTGAACAGTGCTCAGTTCTTCATAACCTCAGTTCAGCGGTATCGGGAGGAACTGAGGTAGTTATATCCGACAGCAGCGGAAATAAAATATTGTCCTATACTCCCGAAAAAGATTGGCAGTCGATAGTCTTCAGTTCCCCCGATATCAAGGAAGGTGAGACCTATACGATAACAGCAGGAGAAATTACCGAGTCGGTGACTGTTGAAGGTCTTGTTACCTCTAACAGCACAGGAATGGGCGGAGGAGGAAGACCGGGCGGAATGAATTTCAGATAATCCAAAGACCGAATAATTCCCTGAGCAGCCAATTATATGATTTGCAAAGTTAAAAAACGGCAGACTTACTGCGCTTTAATTGCTCAGTAAGTCTGCCGTTAAATTTATAATTCGGTCAATAAAAATACAGCAATACAGTATTGAAAAAAATCCTATCCTGTGTTATACTGACCTTGCTTTAAAAAATTCAGACAGGAAGGCGGTAAAATATGTTTTCATTTCTTATAGTAATAATATACATGGCTTTTATAAGTCTGGGACTTCCGGATTCCCTGCTAGGTTCGGCGTGGCCGGTAATGTACGGAGAGCTTGGCGTACCTATCTCATATATGGGTATAGTATCAATGATAATTGCGGCGGGAACTATAATCTCCAGCCTTATGTCGGATTACCTGACAAAAAGATTGGGTACGGGACGTGTAACGGCTGTAAGCGTTTTAATGACGGCGGCTGCATTATTCGGATTTTCTATTTCGGGTTCGTTTGCCGCCCTGTGCGTATGGGCAATTCCCTACGGGTTTGGTGCAGGAGCGGTAGACGCTGCTCTAAATAATTACGTTGCGCTTAACTACGCTTCAAAGCATATGAGCTGGCTGCACTGCTTCTGGGGAGTAGGAGCGTCAATCAGCCCGTATATAATGGGCTACTGCCTTTCTTCGGGAGCGGGGTGGAATAAGGGATATTTTTCGGTTTCCGTGATCCAGATCGCTCTTACTGCGCTGCTGTTTTTCAGTCTTCCGCTTTGGAAAAAGCAGAACATAACAAGCGAAGAAAAAGGCAAAGCTTCTACGGGTATTATAAACGCACTGAAAATAAAAGGCGTACCTTATGTTCTTATAACCTTTTTCTGCTACTGTGCACTGGAATCGACTGCCGGGCTGTGGGCGAGCAGCTATTTATGCGAATACAGAAAAACATCTGCTGAAACTGCGGCTGAATTTGCTTCTCTATTTTATCTGGGTATTACTCTCGGAAGATTTTTAAGCGGCTTTGTATCAGAAAGGCTCGGAGATAAAAAACTTATAAGGATCGGACTTGCGGTCATAGCTTTCGGTATACTTCTGATAATCCTTCCTGTCAGTTCAGTGCTTCCGGCGCTTATCGGTCTGGTCGTTACAGGCTTAGGCTGTGCTCCGATATACCCCTCTATCATTCATTCTACTCCGTTTAATTTCGGAAAGGAAAATTCACAGTCAATAATCGGTATTCAAATGGCAAGCGCATATGTCGGAACTACATTTGCTGAGGTTAGATAGCGATACTTTTTACATCAACCATGTTACGGCGGTCATGGTTGACAACTTGCGTCGGCTCCTGCTCGGTATCAACCTGTCCGACAAAGCTGTAATGGATTTCGATTTTCCGGGTGTTGGTTTCCCGATCCAATTCGTGTATCAAGATACGGTCGATAAACTCATGGACGTTTTCATAGGTCAATTCCTGTATGTCGCTGTATTTCCCGACAATCTGAATAAACCTTGATATATCCCTTTTTCGCTCGGTAACGGTTGCGATCTGCTGTTGTAACTCGTCTATCCTTGCGGCAAGGGATTTCTTTTCGTCCTCATAGCCGGAAGTTAGAAACACAAACCGTTCATCTGTCAGTCTGCCTAATGCGTTGTCCTCATACAGCTTGCGGAAAAGCGTGTCAAGTTCGGTCATACGCGCCTGTGCTTTGGAAAGTTCCTTTTGCTGCTGCGCTAATGCCTTTCTCGCTTCCATGTCGCCGTACTCGGTAGCTTTACAGATAAAGTCCTGTTCGTGTTCCTTAACATACCGCAAAATCCGCCGCATATCTTCCAGCACTAAATCAAGAAGTACGTTTTTGCGGATATAATGAGAGGTACACTCGCTGCCTGTCCTTGCCCTGTTGCGCCATGCGCCGCAAGAATAGGAAAACTTGCGCGGCTCGATATTTACGCCCTGTTGGTAATACATCTTATGTCCGCAACCAGCGCAAAACAGCAAGCCGGAAAAAATATCAATCTCCGCTGCTTTTGTCGGGCGGTGGCGGGTAGCAATCCGCTTTTGCGCAAGTTCAAAGGTTTCCTCGTCAACAAGCGGCTCATGGGTGTTTGGGAAGAAATAGCGTTGTTCTTCTTCGTTCTTCCGGGTCTTTTTCGACTTGTAGGATACCTTGTGAGTTTTCGCGGTTATGGTATGCCCTAAATATTCCTGCCTTGCTAATATGTCATAGAGCGTTTTGTCCGGCCAAGTATAGGGGGCGATCATTGCCCGCTGATACCGCGCCTGTCCTGTGCGCTGATAGCGCAACGCTCCAATCGTCAAGACTTTGTTTTCCGCAAGCCATTTTTGGATTTCGCACATACGCACGCCGCTAACAAACATAGCGAAAACCTGTTTGACAATCGGCGCGGTTTCCGGGTCGGGTATAAGGTGGTGGCGGTTGTTCGGGTCTGGGATATAGCCGTATGGATATTCCCCGTTGACACGCTCGCCTTTTTGCGCCTGTGCCTGTTTAACTGCACGGATTTTCTTGCTTGTATCGCGGGCGTAAAACTCGTTAAACCAGTTCCGCAAGGGGGTAAACTCGTTATCCTCCCGCGCTGTGTCAACTCCGTCGTTAATCGCGATATAGCGCACTCCGTTTTCGGGAAATACAATCTCTATGAGTTCGCCCGTTTTCAGATAGTTTCTGCCAAGACGGGAGAGGTCTTTGGTAATAACCGTCGCCACTCGTCCGGCTTCCACTTCCTGCAACATCGCTTGCAGCCCCTCGCGCTCAAAACTCACGCCGGAAAATCCGTCGTCCACAAAAAACTTTGTGTTCAAAAAATGGTGTTCGTCCGCATAGCGTTGAAGTATCATTTTTTGGTGCTGTATGCTTCCGCTTTCTCCGGCCTGCATATCCTCTTGACTTAAACGGCAGTAAAGGGCGGTGATTTTATTCGACTGTAACATTAGTCCTCCTTTCCGACAGCCGAATAAACAGGTATAATGTGTTGCTATCATTATACCATATCCCGCCGCCTAATGCACTACTCGGACGCTAAAAAGCCCGGATTTCCGGGCTTTTTCTGCAAATCCTTTACAATGAGTTTTTCAATCTTTTTATGGATTGTATCGGTTGCCTTTTCACTCGGCAACGCTTGAACAAGATAGGTGATTTTCCCTATTTTGCGTTCGGTTGTAATTGTCTGTTTTTTATCCATTAGAAAAACCTCCTTTTCCTGTATGGATAAACTATATTCGTCAAAAGGCAAAACGGGCGGTTGTTAGCTGCAACCTCACGGGAGTTTCACCCCGGCCCATGCTTATGGGTGCGCCGCGCAATACTTTGAGGGTGTTCAACGCGGGAGTATCATTGTGCCGCCTTGTATGTCGTCGCCCACAAGCTGCTAAACTTGTTTTACGGCGCGGTAGTTCTCGCTCGACTTTTCCCCAACGGGGAAAAGCGGTCATGGCGTACCCGCCGCCCGGCTCGGTACAGACGGAATGTACCCGTTGCCTGTTATGCTGCGCACCAAAGGCCGCTTTCTTTGTCAAGGAACAATAGGCTTTGTCGGCCTGTAACAGTACACCGTTTCCGATGTGCTGTTACGGAACGACAAATAGCCCATAACGGGAAGCGTGGAAAGGGGACACGCTCCCCGCATGGGCTAAAAGATTATCCTACATGAAAAGCAAGGGTGCGGGTAATAAGGCGCACTTGCAGCCTGTTACGCATTTCCTCGTCCACATAGGAATAGGTATTGCCCGCGTCGTCTTTCAGCGTGCGGGTACAAAGTTTCGCTATGTAACCCTCGTAATGCTTCAAGATCGCGCACATGGCGGTTGTGTCGCCGTTTGCCGCTGCGGAAATGACAGGGAACGGCAACAGATTTTCAGATTTCCTAACGGTATTCATCATCTGCTTTTCCCTCCAAATACTGTTTGATTTTCGCAAGCGCGGATTTCCTGTGCCGGAAAACCGTCGTGCGTACAACATTCAGCAGTTCAGCAATTTCCGCGTCGCTCATGTCCAAGAAGTAGGACAAAAGGATAATGTCGCGTTTCCTTTCGGGCAAAGCGTTAAGGGCTTCGGCAAGCAGTTCATTTTTGACGAGTACATCAAAGCCGGACACTTGAAAACGGAAATAATCGCTTTTGTATTCGTCCGTTGTGAAAAGCTGCGCGAGTTCGCTTTCGCTCAAATCCGAAAAAGGTACTTCGCGTGCTGCGCGTTTCGCAAGAGTGCGGCGGTGGCTTTTCGCTTCGCCAACCAAAGTTTTCTTTGCTAATGCGTCGTACTGATGTTGTATTCTTTCCTTGTCGGAAGAAGATAGCTCCATAGAGTTCACCTCCTTCCCGCGTGGAGTAGAGGACGGGAGTTAAGGGCTTGTCCTCTCTGCCCCTTTCGCTCCGTACCCGTTCGGGAGATGGCTCTTGAGTGCGTTTTTCAGAAAAAAGTTGAAAAAAGCAAAATGCGCCCGTCCGCAAGACGCGGACGAGCGCAAAGGAAATGTAAGAAGTATTTAGATGTATTGACAGTTCATACTCATAGCCGGAATATCCCGCTTGCGGAGCATAGCTTTTTTTGACCGCAAAGCATTAGGCGGGTTACAGTAAATAAAAATGGACACGGCGATACCTCCCCGATACCGCCGTATCCTTAAAAAAGGGCGACTTTAATACACTACCCGCAATCCATTCTATAATAGGGAACAGCGGCTTTTGCGCAATATTAAATAAAAAAGCCGATAACACATAGGTTTTTTGACCTAATGCGTTATCGGCTCTGCGTCTATGCGTCTGGCACTTTTAATCATTTTTTTTTGAATTTATTATATGTGTTAGCTAACTGTCCACAAGCCGCGTTAATCTCTCTGCCATGAGAAACTCTCATAGTAACTTCAAGTCCTGCTTGCTCTAATTGATGTTTGAATGCAACTATTTCCCGTTTCTGTGGTGCTTTAATTCTTGAATTGCTTGTTGGGTTGTATTGTAACACGTTAATCATAACTTTTTTGCCCCGAAACCATTTTGCAAGTTGTCTTACATCTGAGGGCCGGTCATTTATACCCGGTAAAAGCAAATACGCAAAGACAATTTTGCGATTATGCCTTTCAGAATAGGATAAGGCTTGCTTAACAACATCTTCAATAGCATATATGCGCATGTGAGGAATAATACGATTTCTTGCAGATTGTGTTGCTGCGTGTAAAGATATTGTCAACTGAATTTTAAGATGTTCCTCGCGCAATTTTTTTAATTGATCGACCGGACCAACTGTTGATATGGTAATGCCGTCGGTTGGAAAGTTGAGCCCATATCTATCTCGGAGAATATGGATTGCTTTTATCAAGTTGTCATAATTGAATAAAGGCTCTCCCATACCCATAAAAACGATACGGTTTACTTTTCGACGCAACAATATAATCTGTTGTACGATTTCTGACGATGTTAGATTACGAACAAAGCCATTTCGCCCGGACTCACAAAAAATACAACCAACAGGACAACCGACTTGTGTGCTCACGCAAACAGTTCCACCATCTCGCCGCTTGATAAAAACCGTTTCAATGTATTTGTTGTCTTTCAGTTCGTAAACATACTTTTCAGTATCACTGCTTTTGCAAATATTTTTTACCAACATTGATAGATTTTTTTTGCGTGGTAATTGCTTATATAATTCTTCATATAAGGCTTTTGCTTCATTCTCGCCAATAACTTCCGACATTTCTTTGTAAGTAAATCCGTATGGATCATTCCGTACTTCCGCAGGCGTATATTTAGGTAAACGTTTCATTTTTATATCCTTTCTTCTAAATAATAAAAGTTTGTTTTTCTGTATTTTTGATTACAATCTCTAATTTTTCTACATCAATGATATGCGTCAATTTGCATTTAGGGCAGAAAAGAGGAAAATCTTTTAATACAGTATTATGAAATACTTGAACTCTCGTCTTTCCGTTACAAATCGGACATTTTATCCAATATTTTTTAAGCATTATATTTCACTCGTCCTTTTTACACAAAAAAATGCAGGTCAATCCTCAACATGAGCATTGACCTGCATTTATAATGCACAGAGCAGTACAACAAAACTAAGGCATAGCTTGCACTATGTCTATACTATATCTATACGTCGTTAGTTTTTTGTATAGCATCCGCAAAATAAGCATGACAAAAAAGCCCATGTTGAAAATGGGAAAATCCTTTTTTTCAATGCTTATCTAATACGCATGCTATGCAACATAAACGCCGCCTCCTTTTACATAAATTTTATTTTATCAGAAAATCAGTCTACTGTCAATACACAACAGGAAGTATTTAACCTAATGATATGAATTGTGTGGACATATCCAAAAAGAAAGGTGAACTGTAAAATGTAACAGGGTGAATGAAAATGGCAAAAAGACCCGTACCATTGTACGACTTTAAGGCTTTCGGGGCAGCTATAAAAGCCGCGAGAAATGAATACGGCGAGAGCCGCAAAAAGGTAAGCGACGAGTTATATATTTCCCCGCGCTACCTTGCGAATATCGAGAACAAGGGACAACAGCCGAGTTTACAGGTATTCTATGACCTTGTAACCCGGTATCATATTTCGGTAGATCAATTTTTCTTCCCGAACAGCAATGCGGAGAAATCCACCGGGCGGCGGCAGCTTGACGCGCTGCTGGACGGTATGAGCGATAAAGGCATACGGATTGTAACCGCAACGGCAAGGGAGATAACAGAAGTCGAACAAGCAGAGGACTAACCTCACAATATGGGAAGCAGGAGATTGCAGCGCATAGGGGCTGCAATCTTTTTTTGCGCCAAATTAGAAAGAGAGTGCAACAAACGCTGCCTTTGAAACGGGATAAGGAGTAGATAGCAAGCACAGCAAACGAGTACCCGTTTGCGAAAAGTGCTTGTTGGGATAATCCCAAACCCTTATACCGAAAGGCGGTGCGGAAATGGAAAACCGAAAGAGAAATATACAGATGAAGTTTTACGTTACGGAAGAAGAAAAGCGGCTGATCGACGAGAAGATGAAGCAGCTTCCCATAAAGCAGTATGGGGCATACTTCCGTAAAATGGCGATAGACGGGTATATTCTTGTCGTTGACCGAAGCGACACAAAAGCATATATCCGGGAACTGCAAGCGGTGAGCCGGAACATCAACCAGATTGCAAAACGCGCCAATGCGACGGGGACGGTTTACAGGCAGGATATAGAGGACATTAAAAAGGCGGTGGACGAGATATGGCGGTTACAAAGACGCACCCTATTAAATCAACCTTAAAGGCTGCGATAGACTATATCTTAAATCCCGAAAAGACAGACGGGAAGCTGCTTGCGTCCTCTTTCGGCTGCGGGCTGGAAACCGCCGATATTGAGTTTGCATGGACGCGGGAAGCTGCCGGAGATCGCGGCACACATTTAGGGCGGCACTTGATACAATCCTTTGCGGTGGGAGAAACCACACCGGAAGAAGCGCACAAAATCGGCATGGAACTTGCCGGGGCGGTATTAGGCGGCAAGTATGAGTTTGTTTTGACAACTCACGTCGATAAAGACCATCTGCATAATCACTTGATTTTCAACGCGGTTAGCTTCGTTGACTACAAAAAGTACCATTCCAACAAGCAAAGCTATCACTTTATCCGGCGCACCAGCGACAGGATATGTAAAGAGCATGGGCTATCCGTCGTCGTACCGGGACAGGACAAGGGAAAAAGCTATGCAGAATACACCGCCGAAAAGCAAGGGACAAGCTACAAAGCAAAGCTGAAAACGGCGATAGATACTCTCATTCCCCAAGTGAAAGATTTTGACGAACTGCTGCGCCGCTTGCAGGAAATGGGGTATGAAATCAAACAGGGCAAATACATTTCCTTTCGCGCTGCCGGACAGGAACGGTTTACCCGCACAAAGACGCTCGGCGCGGCCTATACGGAAGAAGCGATAAAGGAGCGTATCAAGGGCGTGTATGTTGCCAAAACAAAAACGCTGCGGGAAGATAAGAAAATCCGGCTTGTCGTCGATCTTGAAAACAGTATCAAAGCCCAACAGTCGGCGGGCTATGAACGGTGGGCAAAAATCCATAATCTGAAACAGGCTGCTAAAAGCATGAACTTCCTAACCGAAAACAAGATTGAGTATTATAGCGAACTTGAAAGCAAGATAGCCGATATTATGACCGCCCATGACGCGGCGGCAAGGGCGGTTAAGGACGTAGAGCAGCGTATGTCTGATTTGTCGCTGCTTATCAAGCACACGACCACATACCGACAATTAAAACCGATTTACGAGGAATACAAGAAGTCGCGGGACAAGGAAAAGTATCTGCGGGGGCATGAAAGCGAAATTATCCTGTTTGAAGCTGCGGCAAGGGCATTAAAGGAAATGCAGATAAAGAAGCTGCCCGATCTCGCCGCGCTGCGCAAGGAGTATAGCAGCTTAAACGACAGAAAAAGCAAATTGTATGAGGATTACCGCCAAGCGAAAAAGCAAATGCAAGAATACGGCATTGTCAAAAAGAACGTCGATAGTATTCTTTACCCGTCCCAAAGCAGGGCGCGGGAGCAGGAGCGATAAGGCGCAAAACATGGGGTGGCAAGTGGAACGTTAAGGGCTGAAAACGCCTGTGTTTCTGCGGCTTCCAGCGCGGGGAAACAGCATAGACGATAAAGTATATTCAAACCCGCAAAAACGGCTTTCTAATTGTCCACGCAAGGACAAAAAAAGAACAGGGGCGCGGTGCCGGAAATCGGCAACCGCGCCCCTGTTTTCTATGGGCTATTCCTCGTCGGTCAAGATAAACTCCCTTTCGGAAAACTCGCTGTCCGTCATGGCTTGCAGCTTGTTCACCGCTGCGGCGGCAAGCTGGCGCATATCCTCGTCCATGTAGGGCATGGCGGCAAGGATATTTTCAAGCGTTGTTTCCCGGCTGTCCTCGGCGTAGATCGCAACAATGTTTTCTTCCTCAATGGTAAAGCGGGTATTCATGCTATCAAACCTCCAAATCCTTTTTATGCTCTTTCTGTTTATCTTTCGGCTGCTGCGCCGCCTGTTTCTTGTATTCGTCCAGCTTCTTCAAAATGGACGGTTTTTTCTGCGGCTGTTCCCGTTTCTCGGCTTTTACCGCTTTTGCAAGGTCGGTAACGGAAATCGCTTCCCCCGCCTTTGCCCGCTGCTCAAAATCTGCAACGGTGGGCGTTTGCGGCGTATTGTTGATAAGCCCGTCAAAATTGTTGTCGTTCTGCTCTATGGTGTCCTCGACGTGCTTTAAGGGATTATCCCGCTGCGGCTGCTCGGCGGCTATGGCATAAGCCTGTGTGCCATTCCCCATAATGAGATACTTCCCGTCCTCCGACGCATGGTGAAAACCAAATCCCGCCGCTTCGATCTGTTCACGGCTCATATCGGTAATATGAAAATTGCCCCTCGGCGTTCTGACGGTTTCACCCGTCAAAAGGCTGTCGGGGGTCGCTTCCGGCTGCTGCTTTTCAAGCTGCCCGTCCTTGTAGGAATATCCTTGCGCCGCGATTGCTTCAAGGGTCTTGCCCGTAACGTCGCCATAAATCCGCTTGTCTGCGTCAACCAGCATTTGCAAAGTGTCTTGTACGGTGTCGGACAAGGCTTGCTGCTGTTCGGGCGGCAGCTTGTCAAATACGGGGGTCTGCTGCTCCTGCAAAAACTCCGGCACTTGCTGAAAACCGATACTGTCTACATAGTGGGCGGTGTCCTCGTCGTTCTGATGAAGCACAACAATGTCGGAAACGGAAAGGCTATGCCCCTTGAAATCGGCGGGGTGGTCGATATTAAACCTTTCCCAAATGTCGCCCAGCGTCATATCCTTTGTAAGCGGTGCAGTATAGACGAGTTCATAATTTACCCGGTCAATGGTAAGTCCAGCCGCTTGCAGACGGTCATAAGGCTCAAAGCGCAAGTCCCTTGTTTCGTCCCCGCGCTTTAACTGATAAATGGAAAAGGTATCGCCCTGCTCCTGCTCGGCTTGCCGCTGCTGCTGCAACTCGGTAAAATGCCCCTCAATCTCGGTAATGAGTTCCTTTGCGGTGGTCTGTATTGTTTCAAGGGACGCTTTTAACTCGGTCATTTCCTTGCCGCTGCTCCAACCAGCCACATAGCCGAAAGAGTAATCGGAAGTATCAAGGCCGAAATGCTGGCAAACCGTATAAGCGACGCTTTCCGCTTCTACCTCGCAGGTATGGCGGTCAACGCGGTTTTGCTGCTCCGGCGGGGCGTTTAAGTCTACGTCGTGCAGCTTCGCATGGGCGATTTCGTGAATGGCGGTCTTTACCGCCTGTAATTCACTCACGCCCTCTTTGATTGCAATACGCTTGTCGGTCAAACTGAAATACCCATTTGCGCCGTTTGTGATCTGCTCAAATGCAATCGGGACGGGGGACGCTTTTTCAAGGGCGGCGAAAAAATCCTCGTACTGCTCCACATCGGCAAGCAGCGGTTTAACGGAAAGGTCGGGAAACTCCTTGCCCTCGGTCTGCGAAATATCAAAGACGGTTATAACCTTAAAGGCGGGGACGGTGATTTCCTTTTCTTCCTTTACCACTTTTCCCTCGCGGTCAAGCATGGGCTTTCTCGTTTCGGGGTCGATTTTATCAACCAGCTTTTTCACCTTGTAGGGCGCGGGGGCAAAGATTTTAATGCCTTTCTCGCCTTTCTTTACATGGCGGTCAAACTCTTTCTGCCATTGTGAATAGCCCTTTACCAAATTGCCGCCCTGCATGGCAATTAGGATAGTGTTATTCAAGCTGTAATCGTGAAACTTCGACATGGCAGTAAGAAACTCTTTGTAGCGGTCGCTGTCAAAAATCGCCTGTACGCCCTGTTCCAAACGCGCGGTGATCTCCTTTACCTTTTCGGCGGGCTTTTCGGAAGTAAGGATAATGGGGACGACGGGGCGGGGCTGCTGCGGCTCTGCGGCCTGTGCGTCTGCTTGCTGCGTTTCGGCTGCGTCCATATAGGCTTTGTCCTGTTCGCCGCGCTCCGGCTGCGGGTAACTCATAATGCGGTATTCTTCCGGCACTTCGCGCCCCTCAAACTGCCGTTCCCACTCGTCGCCGCTTTCCACGATATAGCCGTACTCGGTAAACGCGCCTTTTTCCTGCGCGGCAGCGTTCCTGCCAAAAGTAGAAAGGTCAATGCCGCCTTTCCATTCTTCGGGCATTTGTACCATGCCGGATTGATTTAAGTAATAGTCGCCCAAATCGTGGTAGTTATGTACTTCGGGGATATGGACGTAGAAATCCACGTTGTAGGTGAAGTCAATTACCTGTCCAATATTTGCAAGCCCGTTTTTCTGCTGCAAGGCTGCGTTCAGCTTGCCAACCTCGGCGGGGTCAAGCTGTTCGAGCCGCGCCGCAAGAAAATTGAGTTCGTCCACGTCGGCGGCGCATACCATTTCATAAGGCAAGGCAATATGTTTCTCCGGGTCGTCGGAATAGCCGCGAATGGAAAAATCCTGCGGGTTGTCGGCGGTAATGCCGACGTTCCGCATAGCTTCGTGCAACTGCTCCTTTGTGGCGGGCATATCCAGCCAATAGCCGCCGGGGTCGCCCGCGTCAAAGCGGCTGCGGTTGCCTATCATAATAGAAAACTGTTCGCTCATGTGTTCACGCTCCTTTTCCTGCCCGGTATTTTCGGGGATAGCTGCCGCCTGTTGCTGCTGCGGGGGTTCTTCGCCCTCTATGGTGTAGTCCGGCATGAGCATACCGTTTACTTTGAAATAGTCGGCGTACTCCTGCGGGATAGGCGGGGAGATTTCCGTAAACAGACGGTCATACGCTTTGATACGCCCATTCAGATACTTTTCCATAGCTGCCTTGTCGGTGAAAACCTTTCTATCTTGTCCGGCAATCTTCGCTTGGGTTCTGCTTGGGCTGTTGGTGCGCACGCTCCATGTAAGCGTCCATGAATACGGGATAGATTTCTGCGCTTCTTTGTCGTAGCGGGTATTCTCGTAAATGTAGTAATTCATCTGATATACCCGGTTGCTGCGAATATGGCGGTTATGCTCGGTGGTCTGCCACTCGTTAGCGGTGTGCTGGACGTGCGGCGTTCTCACATATTCAAGTGTTTTATCCAGCAAAAGCGTTCTTCCCGCCTGTTCTTCCCATGCGGCGGCGCGTTCTTTAAGGTCGTCAAAAATCGCCTGTTCTGCCGCCGCGCTTTCGCTGCGCATGGAAAGTAGCTGCGCAATCGGCAAGGAAGCATAAGGGGCAATCTCCCTGTCCTTTGCTTCAAAATATATCCGGCGTTCTATCCGCATGGTTTCGGCGGTTTCCAATTTGTCATGGTCGTATGAGGAATACGGCATATTCTTTCATCACGTCCTTTCTCGGTCATATAAGGGTTTGGGACTATCCCAACAAGCAAAATGCCCGCGCTCTCTATGGGAAGCGCGGGCATTTCTCGCAAACGGGTACTCGTTTGCTGTGCTTGCTATGTAGTTGTTTTTATCCGTAAACGCCTGTTTCTCTCGCTTTGGGCTTTCTGTCTGCGGCGTATCTTTGCCGCGCAATCGGGGCAGTATTTCGCCCGGTTGCTGCCCGCCGCAAACGTGCTGCCGCATACCGCGCAACGCTTCAAATCGGTTTCCCCGCTGCGGGTGATCTGTTCGCAAAGCTGCCTGTCGGCGGGTAATACCGCTTCGCGGAAATAGCGGCATAGCAGCGAATAGCTGATACTCTGCACACAAACGCAAGTTTCCCCGTCGTCCAGCAGCAGACAATTCCCGCAATCGTTGTTTGCACAAGCGGCGCGGGTCATTTTCTTTACGGCGCGGTATTGCTTTTCATCAAGCCTTATCATTTTCGGTTCTGCTCGACGCGGAAGTTTACATACTTGCCGCCTGTGTCGGCAAGCAGCACAACTCCGTCAAAGGTCTTTCCCGTCTTGGTCGAGTACATACCTTTGATTTTTACCTTTCCGTCTTTCAAAAGGGCGGCGGCAATCGCCTTTGTGAAAGCCTTTTTGCGCTGCTCAAAAAAGCGGTCATTCTTCCACATCACAAAGCTGCAAGCCCTGTCGGAGCAGTAAAAGTTTTTCTTGCCCTCGTAAACCGCCGCGCCGCAACGGGGGCAAGTGCCGATTGCTTCCCGCTGCGGGGTAAACAGCTTCGCTTTATCCTCGGAAATCGCGGAATAGGTCTTGACAAGCCCCGCTGTCATTTCCTCAATGCTGCGCATGAAATCGTCCGGGCTGTCGCTGCCTTTGGCAATCCCGGTAAGGCGGGTTTCCCATTCTGCCGTAAGCTGCGGGGACGTAAGGACTTCGGGCAGGATAGCGGCAAGGTTATACCCGTCCTTTGTGGGGATTAGCTTTTTGCCCTTGCGCTCGGCAAAGCCCGCGCTAATGAGTTTTTCAATGATACCCGCCCGCGTTGCGGTAGTGCCTAACCCTTTGCGCTCTGCGTCCTCCGGCGTTTCTTCCTTGCCCGCGTTCTCCATAGCGGACAGAAGCGTATCTTCGGTAAATGCCTTTGGGGGCTGCGTGTAACGCTCGGAGATCTCCGCTGCCGGATTGTCAAAGGTCTGCCCCTCGGCAAGCGGCGGCAAAACGGTTTCCGGCTCTGCGTCCTCGTCCTGTTCCTCGGACGCGGCGCGGGACAGCTTTTCAATCTCACGCCACCCCTCGCAAAGCGTCGTCTTTCCCTTTGCGGTAAAGGTATAACCGCCGCAAGAGATAACCGCCGTAACCGCTTCATATTCATAGGGCGCGGCTGCGGCGCAAAGCAGCTTCGCGCATACAAGGGTCATAAGTTTTGTTTCGCTGTCGGTAAGGGAAGAAAAGCCCGTTTTCAAAAACTCGGCTGTCGGCAAAATAGCGTGGTGGTCGGTTACTTTGCTGTTGTCGCAAACCCTTGTAAGGTCTGCTTGCAGCTTCACGTCCCGCATAAAGGGAAGCAGCGAACAAAGCCCGGTAATGAGTTCCTTTGTGCTGCGCTGCATATCGGAAGTGATATATTTGCTGTCGGTGCGGGGATAGGTCAAAAGCCGCTTTTCGTAGAGGGCTTGCGCATAATCAAGGGTCTGTTTCGCCGTAAACCCGTACAGGCGGTTGGCTTCGCGCTGCAACGCGGTAAGGTCAAACAGCTTCGGCGGTGCAACGGTCTTTTTCTCTTTTTTGAGGGAAGTACAAACGGCTTGCGATTTCTCGCAAGCCGCTTTCATCTGCTGCGCCGCCGCTTCTTCGTTCAGCCTTTCGGACAAAGCCGAAACACCGCCCGCGTCCAGACGGACAACATGATATTTTTCTTTCTTAAAGCTGCTGATCGCATAGTCGCGGTTTACCAGCATGGTAAGGGTGGGCGTCTGCACTCTGCCGACATTCAGCGTTTTGTGATAGAGGATAGAGAAAAGGCGGGTCGCGTTAATCCCGACAAGCCAATCTGCCTTTGCTCTGCAAAGCGCGGATTGATAGAGGTTGTCATAGCTGCGCCCGTCTTTGAGGTTTGAAAAGCCCTCGCGGATTGCGCTTTCTTCCATGCTGCTAATCCAAAGGCGGGAAAAGGGCTTTTGGCAATTTACCTGTTCGTAGACAAATCGAAAAATGAGTTCTCCCTCGCGCCCGCTGTCGCACGCATTGACAATCTCGGAAACGTCGCTGCGCTGCATAAGGTCTTTGAGTACGGAAAACTGCTGCTCCTTGCCGCTGGCAACGGTAAACTGCCAATCCTGCGGGACAATGGGGAGATCGTCATACTTCCATTTTCGGTACTGCTCGTTGTAGGTTGCCGCGTCTGCAAGGCTAATCAAATGCCCGATACACCACGACACAAGGTAGCCGCTGCCCTCAAAATATCCGCTGCGCTTTTCATTCGCGCCAATAACGGCGGCAATCGCCGCCCCGACGCTCGGTTTCTCTGCAATTACAAGTTTCATACTTCCTCGTCCTCCTGCTCGGTTTCTAATTCTTCCTCGTCGTCCTCGTCAAAATCGAGATCGTCAAGGTTGCTGCTGCCTTTTGCCGCGTCCTTTTTGGGCTTCATAATCTTAAAGTAATAGAACGCGCCGCCGCTTACTGCGGCAAGAAGCAGCACGACAAGCAGAATAGCACCGCCCATGCCGCCGCCTTTATCTTCCTCCGGCTCCGGCTGCTCGGTTTCTTCCGGCTCCGGCTCGGCTTCCTTGCCCGCGCACTCGCTCATATTGACGCTGCAAACGGGGCAATCGGTGTTGACGCTTCCGGCAACGCATTTTTCAGTACAGCTACAAGCGGGGGCTTCGGTCTGTTCGTCCTCCATAAGCTGCAAAAGGTCTTTTTCATCAACTTGATTGAGGAAATGGACGGTGTTTTCTCCGTCCTCGGCGCGGTCAATGATGATGTAAAAATAGTTTCCGTTTTTCGTAACGACGGTAATAAACTGCTTATCGCCGGACGCTTCGCCCGTTATGTCGTCCACAAGGCTCATGTTGCCCTCCGGCGTTAAAGGCTGCGGCTCATAGCCGCCCGTCGTTTCTTCCGGCTCGGTTTCGGTTACGGGGGTAGGCGGCTCGTCGCTCACGTCACCGCCGCCCGCAAAAGCGGTAACAGAAAAGCCGCCCATGAGTACAAGGGCGGCAAGCAAAGCGGTAACGCTGCGGAACAGTTTTTTATGCTTCATCTTCGGTTTCCTCCTGTTCGTCGGTATAGTCTGCGTCCGGCTGCGGCAAAGCAATTTCGCCGCTGGCGTAAGCGGAGAGGAACGCGGCAAGCTGCGCCCCGTCAAGGTGTACCGCTTTCACCATTTGAACGATCTGCGCATTTTCTTCCTCGATTTTCTGCGCTTCAAGGTCTTTCAGTCTTTTTTGGTATTCAAGGATTTTCGCCCTCGTTTTCTCAATATCCCGTTCGATACGGTCAAGTTTCGTGTTTGCCATAGAAATAAACTCCTTTCAAAGTCAGTTGTAATGTAGCCGCCCATAGGCGTAAAAATGGGATTGCCAATAGCTTGTATCAAGTTTTGCGTATTGTATCGGGTCGCCACAATGCAGCATGACGGGGCTTCCGTCCCCGTCCTCGCCAACGTAGATACCCACATGAGATACGCCCGGTGTGTCGTATGTACCCGTAAAGAAAACCAAATCCCCCGGCTGCGGGTTGGAAACGCGGGTTGAAATGTTGTAAAGCCCCTGTGCCCCAAGTCTGCCCGTATTGTATAGGCCGCTGTTCGTCAGCACATAGCTAACAAAACCGCTGCAATCAAAAGAGGTTTCCGGGCTGCTGCCGCCCCACACATAAGGAAAACCGACATACTTTTCCGCTTCCTCAATGAGCCGCGCAAACTGTTCATCTTCCAGATAGGCGGGCGGGATTTCATAATCCGCTGGCGGGTTTTCATAGTATTTTGAAATATAGCCGGATTGCGGGAAAAGGTCGGGTCTGTTCCCAAGCGACGACATATACATAGCGTACATGGATAGCTGTTCCTCGCCCATAATGTAAACGGGAACATGGGAGAGGTTGAAGTTTTCCAAATCCACATTGAGAATGTAATAGTTATAGGCTACTTCAACGTCGTATTCGTTGCCCTCGCTGTCCGTCCGCGTTTCGGTGCGGTAGCGTACCTCGACTTCCTCCGTAACCGTCAAGATATACTGTTTATCAAAGAGCATTTCAAGGGTGCTTTGCGCTTCATCGAGAGTAAACACGCCCTCATGCCAAGCGGAGAGGATAGAGATTAGCACATACGGGTCATGCTCGATCTCGTCAGCCGTTACCCGGTATTCGTCATAGCCGGGGTATTCGCTTTCGATATTATCCAGCATATCCTGTAACTCGGCTTCCATAGCGACATACGCGCTTTCTGCGCCTGTAATATCCGCGTCCTCGGAGAGATAGGACGACGCAATCAAGCCGCTGCCGCTGTTGCCGCCGAACAGGGAACAAGAGGACAAGCCGCCGAAAAACAGAAGCACAATAAAGGCAATCCCGCCCACAATCAAACAGCCTTTCCAATGTCGGACGACAAAGAACGTCGCCCGTTTGGTTTCCTGCGCCGTTTTCTTTGCCGCCTTTGCGGTGGCTTCGGCGGTCTTTTTCACCTTGCCGCCTGTTTTCAACGCCTTTGCATACTGCTTTTTAATGCGCTGCTTTTGCCAAAAACGGGAAATCGGGTTGGAGTGCGCAAGGGCGGGGTTATCATGCAGCGCCTTTTGATAGAGGAAATCGGCGTTTGCCTTTGCTGCCTTTTTCTCGGCTGCTGCCGCTGCCCGGTAGGGTTTCAGCTTATGGCTGCGTATGCCGCGTTTTACTGCCCGCGTCGTCATGCCGCCCGCTTTCTCGCCCACAAGTTCTATCCTGTGTCCGCTTTCCACACCGACGTTTTCTTTCTCCACCTCATAGATTTTTCCATGTACGGCGGCGTCCAATTCCTGCGCCGGACGGGATAACGGGTTATGACGCAATTTGCCGTTTGGGGGCTTATCCGTCTTTTCAAAAGCAAGGCGCGTCTTTGCTTTGCCTTTGGCTTCGTCAAAAACGCGCTCTTTTGTGATTTTGGTCTGTTTGGGGATAGCTGCCCGCGCTTTGTCTAAACGGTCAGCCGCCGTATCGGATTTTTTGATTGCCTTTTGCAGGTCCGGCGTTGCCCGTTCCGCTTCGGAAAACTGCAAGCGGGAAGAATGGGTTTTAGGCTGCGCCGCGTCAAGGGCTTTTTTCTCCGCGCCTTTTGCTGCGTGTCGCTCAATCTCTGCGCCGATATGCTGCACAACCTTTTCCGCTGCCGCGCCTGCGGGGGCTGAATAGTTTTCCTCCTGCGGCCTTTCGCTGATACTGGACGTTTCGCCCGTCGTGAGGTTTTCCGCAACCGCACCGTCGCGGGTCATTTTCTGCGTTACCTTGTCCGGGGCTTTCCATTCCTTGCTCATGGGCTTTCACCTCCAATCCGCTGTTTCGCAAGGTTACAGTATTCGGGGTTGATCTCAATACCAATATAGCGGCGGTCAAGGCTTTTTGCCGCCGCTGCGGTGGTTCCGCTGCCTAAAAACGGGTCAAGGACAATCCCGCCGACGGGACAGCCCGCCAAAATGCACGTTTCCGCAAGTTTCGGCGGGAAAGCTGCGAAATGCCCGCCGCGATAGGAAGCTGTGTTGATCTGCCAAACGTTGCGGCGGCTGCGGACGGGGCATATCAACTCATCGGCGTATGCGCCCTTTTCGCGGGGGCGGTTGATTTTCTGCGGTTGGTTTTGCCCCGGAACAGTAACGTTATACTTGTTTCCTTTGCTAACTCCGCTTTTCAGCCGACCCGCCGTTGTGAGGGCTATCGGCTCGGCTACCGCTTGCCAATCGTAGTAATATTTCTTCGACTTGGTAAGCAGAAACACATATTCATAGCAGCGCGTCGGTCTGTCCCGCGTGCTTTCCGGCATGGCGTTTCCCTTGTGCCAAATGATAGAACTGCGCAAATACCAACCGTCGCCCCGCAAGGCAAGGGCTACAAGCCACGGAATACCGATTAGGTCTTTCGGCTTGCAGCCGGGGGCGCGGTGGTTTACCGCCACTTGCTGCCCGTTCCTGCCTTTGGGATATTTCGGGTCTTGGTGGTCGGCTTTGCTGCCTGTGCCGCAATAAGTGTCCGCGATATTCAGCCAACAAGTACCCTCCGGCGTAAGCACCCGCTTTACCTCATGGAAAACCGCTGTAATGCGGGAAACATATTCCTCCGGCGTTGCTTCCCGTCCGATCTGCCCGTCTGTGCCGTAATCGCGCAAAGCATAGTAGGGCGGGGACGTTACGCAACAATCCATACAGTTATCCGGCAAGGTTTGAAGCACCTGCAAGCTGTCGCCGCAATAGATTTTATCCGTTTCTATCTTCATGCTGACACCTCGCCGGGCTTGGTCGTCATCACGCGGTAGAGTTCCGTATCTTTTGGGAAACGGTCAATAAAGGGCAAAATCACGTTGCCATAGAAGATAAGTCCCTCGCCCGCTTCGGAATGGGTTACATAGGTCATTTGCTGCTGTGAAATGTTAAGCTGCTTGGCAAGGATTTCCCGGTCGCCCTGGGCTTGGTTGAGCATATACACAAAATCACTGTTTTCAAAGATGTTCTCCACCTCGCGGGACGACAACAAATCTTTCACGTTTTGGGTGATACCTGTCGGAATACCGCCCCACTTCCTAAAACGCTTCCAAATCTCGACGCTGTATGCTGCGGTCTGTTCCTCTTTGAGCAGCAAATGAAACTCGTCGATGTAATACCGCGTCGCCTTGCCCTCGCTGCGGTTTACCGTTACTCTGTTCCATACTTGGTCTTGGACGATAAGCATACCGACTTTTTTAAGCTGCGTACCGAGTTCCTTAATATCAAAGCAGACAAGGCGGTTATGAATGTCAACGTTTGTCCTGTGGTTAAAAATGTTCAAGCTGCCGTTTACATAGAGTTCCAATGCCGCCGCGATACGCTGCGCTTCCTTTTCCGGCTGCTTCTTGATCTCGTCGTAGAGGTCGCCCAAAATCGGCATATTTTCGGGCTTCGGGTCGGCAAGGTAGTTGCGGTACACGCTGATAACAGCGCGGTCAATCAAGGTCTTTTCGACAGCTTCCAGCCCGTTTTTACCTCCCATAATCAACTCACAAAAGGAAAGGATAAAATCGCTCTTTAAGGCTATGGGCGTGTCGCCCTCGCTGTAATTGAGGTTAATATCCATAGGGTTAATGTACTGCGTGCTGTTCTGCGAAACCTTGATAACCTGTCCTTTCAAACGTCCGACAAGGGGGTAATATTCGGCTTCGGGGTCGCAAATGATAATGTCGTCGGACGTGATAAGAAAAGCGTTTGTGATTTCACGTTTTGCAGAAAAACTTTTGCCGCTGCCCGGTGTGCCGAGTATCAAGCCGTTGGGGTTTTTCAGCTTCTTTCGGTCGCACAAAATCATGTTGTTGGAAAGGGCATTTAAGCCGTAATACAATGCTTCGCCGCTTTGGAACAGCTCTTGCACCGTAAAGGGAACGAAAACGGCGGTGCTGCTGGTCGTCAAGCCGCGCTGGATATGGATAAGGTTTTCCCCCAACGGGATAGAGGACATAAGCCCCTGTTCCTGCCGGTAGTCAAGGCGGGTCAAAATGCAGTTGTATTTCTGTGCGATTGCCGCCGCCCCGAACACTTCGTTATCCAATTTCTGCTTGGTATCTGCAAGGTTTAAGACAAGCAGCGTAAGCAGAAACATTCTTTCGTTGCGGCTCTGCAAATCGCGGAGTAGGTTTTTTGCTTCCCCGCCGTAGGTGGCAAGGTCGGACGGAATAATATCCATGTCATAACCGCTGCGGATTGCTTTCTTTTGTTCTTCAATCTTCATGCGGTCAAGGTCGGTGATCTTGCGCTTAATCGTCTTGATTGCTTCGTTGTGGTCGATACTCTGAATGTGCAGATTGACGATAATCCCGTTTTCCGCGTCCATGAAGTCAGCAAGCATACGGTCGGAAAGTTCCGGCGCGACGATCTGCAAAAAGGAAACCGCACCAAACTTGCCGCCCATTTGAAACATTCGCCCGTCGCCAAATCGGAAAGAGGACGGGGCGATAAAGTCTTTGACGGAAAGACCGCTTGCGGGTAGCCATTCCCACGCAAAGTTAAAGCGTTCCCCATCCGGGTGGAAAATCCCATGCAGCACTTCAAGACGCTGTTTCCCGTCCAATACCCGCGCCGCCGCGCCGATCACCTTAAAATGGTTGAGGGTGTCCGTTTCAATGCGGGCAAGACGCGCCCGCGCCGATCTGATGTCCTTTGCTTCAACGGTAAAGGTAAGAAACTTGGTCTTGATAAGCCCGTTGTTTCCGCGTTCAAGCTGCGTCCTAAGCATTTCGGTGTATTCTGCTCTGATACTGTCGAAATCGTCATTCTGCGGCGCAATCGTGATACTGTTCTTGAAATCGTCCTTGTTCGCATGGCGGCTGATTAGGGAAAGCTGCACGTTGATAGAAGCGTCGAACGAGTTATACATATCGCAAAGGGCTTCAAAAATGGCGGTTTTGTCGTCCGGCTGCGCAAGCTGATAATTTATATCCTCAAACTCAATGCACTTGGAATACCGCCCGTTTGCAAGGCGGCAAATCCCGTCCTTATACATTCGCTCAAACGGTATGCTGTCCTGCGCCGTATGGGGCTTCCCGTCGCCCTTTGCCTGTCGGATAAGGGTATCTATCTGTTTTCTTTCCTGTCGGGAAAGTTTACGCTTTTCGTTTTGGGTGTTTTTCTTTTCCTTTGACAATCGCCCGTACCTCCTTATCTAATTGCTCTTGCCGCGCAAGGGCGGCATAAAAATTGTTGGTCTGATAAGGTCGCTCTTTGGGGCGAAGAAACTTCACTTCCACAAATTGCCGAATAATCACTTCCAGCGGTTGCCCGTTTTTCTCGTACATGGCAAGCAAAAACATAGGCAGCATGGCAAGCACCATGCACAATGCCGCTGCGCTCGTTCCAACGCTGCCTTTTACCAAAAAGAACAGCGGCAGTCCGATTGCTACCGCCGCGCTGAAACAAATTAGCTGTCGTTTGGTAAGGTTGAACATTACCTTGCTTTTGATTTTTGTTAAGTCCTTTGGGACGGTTACATACGCCATTTCAAACCTCCTTTCTGCCCGGAATGTAATCTTCAAAGCGGGGAACAGCATAGAAAAGCCGCTTGTTGTTTACCCACCGTTGCAAATGGCGGGTAACAGGCGGGGCGGTTGGACGCTCGTAAATCATCACATACGGGTCAAAGCCCATAGCCCGCAAGGTGTTCACGCGGTATAAATCCTGTTCGTGAGTGCTGCCGTAGTTGGTAAGAACATACACGCGCCGCTGGCGGCTGCTCTTAATAGCTGTCAAATCCAAAAAACGTTGGAAATACCCGGTCAAGTCCTCGTCGGGATTATCCCATGCAAAATGTACCGCTTTTATCCGTACCCGATTTAACAGGCTGACATTATCCCTGTTCACAAGGCGAATATCCAGCCCTTGCGAAAAATCCACCCATGCGCGGCTTCGTATAAGCTGCTCAATGAGATTTTCATGGTCGGGACAGGCAAGCAGATTAGCGTCCATGATTTTTATTTCCGGCTGCCATTTCCAAAACTCGGACAAATCCGCAACCTTAACGCTTTTGCGTCCCTCTTTACCGCTGACAATGCAAAACCCGCAATTTCTCGGACAACCCCGGCTTAAAAAGCCGTAAGCAATCCCGAAAAACTGCGGGTAGATTGAATAATCCGGGTAACTGTGTTCCACTTCCGGCGGCAAGCGGTTTTTCGTGTCGTAGCCCGTACCGCCGAAAATGACCTGTTCCGCGTTGGTAACGGTTATCGTGTCTTTGGAATAGGTGTCCGTAAAGACGCGGCTTTTATATACAAGGTCGTACCGCTCCTTTGTGTTCCACCATTCCACCGTATGCCCCTTTGCTTTATGATACGCGGATAGCTTCATCAAGCAGAGGTTGGGGAAATTATGGCTGTCAACGTCGATTAAGCCGATTTTCAAATCATAACTCACCCCCTTAATGTGCCGAAAAGACGCTCTTTGCAAGGCTCCCTGTTTTGAAAAGGGTAAAGCACAAGAGGACGGTATAGCCCATGCAAGCCCAGATCGCGCCGGATATGTCGTCGGTCGCTGCGATTGTCTGTATCAACACCGCATAAATGCCGACACACACCAAAATCAAAAACGCTTGAAAACCAAGCGCAAGCAAAGATTTTAAGTAATTCTGTCCCATGCTGCCCCATTCGTGATTTACCATTGTTGCCATCGGGATAGGGGCAACGCTCGTTACAAGATATATTTCAATCATGCGCCCATACACCACAAGCATAATGCAGATTGACAGGGCTTTCATGGTAAGCCCTACAAAGAGGGATTGAAACCATAACCCCAAAAGACCGCCCACGCTCATAGCGTCGAGTTTTGCTTCAATGTCGGTAATGACAGTGGTAACGTCTATGCTTGTATCGGATATGATAACCCCCGCGCTCTGATTGACGACGCTCTGCGTAACGTCAAAAACTCCCATGACGATATTCCAAGTATTTGTTACCAGCAGCACCGCAACAAAGGTTTTGAAAATCCATTTGAAAAAAATCCAAGTGTCGAGATCGTGCAGATTGTTTTTTTCAATTACAAGCTGGATTAGTTCATAACACATGACAAAGGTAATGATAACGCCCGCAATCGGTACAATGACGTTTTCCGAAAGGCTGCGTATCATGTTGAATATGCCCGCGTTCCACCCGGCGGGGGTCGTGCCGACTTGCGTTGCAATTTCTCCAACCTCTGTATTTACGCTGTCAAACAAGCCGGAGAGGTTCGATAAAATCCCGTCTGTCAAAATGCCGCGAAACCAATCTTCAATCATCTGCCATATCAAAAGTTAATCCCTCCTTTCCCGCGCCCTCCCGTTTCCGAGAGGGCGCGGCGGGTGGTATTTGTTTTAGGCATTATCCAAAAAGTTTGGAAAGAAGCGGAACAAGGGTGCCGCCGATCAACGCGACGCCACCGCCCGCCATAAGCTGCTTCATGCCCTGGCTCTTTGCGCCCGGATTGTCGTTGCCGTAACCCTCCATGAGGTTGATAGCCCCCCAAATGCCAAGACCTGCGCCAAGCGCGATAACCAAAGTCTGCAATACACCAACTGCGCTGTTAAAGAAATCCATATAAACCTCGCTTTCTGCCGCTTTGCGGCTCAAAAAATGTTGTTGAAAATGAAAATGCCGCCGTTATTCCTCGGCGGCTGCGTCCTCGTCGGACAAATCTATTTCGTATATGTCAAAGGCTTCATCGGGCTTTACTATTGCCGGGCGGGTAGACATATACCGTTCCACATCAAAAGCGTTTTTCTTGTCGAAGTCGGAAAGGTATTTGTAGTTCGGGTGTTTCGTTATATCGTATTTGTCGCTTAAAAAGGGACGTACACCGCGTAGCTGCAAAATACATTTCCCACCGTCCATAACTGCTATTTCGTCCTGTGTCATCAACTCCTTTCCTAATTTTTGATAAGTAAGTCCATGAGAAACCTGCGTGCCGCGATTTTCGGAAGTGTTGAAACTGTCAATTGTTTCCCGTCCCAAGTTATCCGAAATATCCTTTGCATTTTTCCCACGTCCTCCCAAAAACAAGGTGCTGTCGGCATTATCAAGTATGATTTCTGCCGCGTCCTTGTAAATGGCTTTTAGCTGGCTCTGCGATTGCAGAATGATAGAAGCGGACATTTCCCGGCTGCGGATTGTGGCAATCAGTTTATCAAATCGGGGTATCTGTCCGATGTTCGCAAACTCGTCAAGCAAAAAGCGGACGTGAACAGGCAATTTGCCGTTATATTCGTCGTCCGCTTTGTCGCAAAGCAAATTGAAAAGCTGCGATTGCAGCATAGCGATAACAAAATTAAACGTGCTGTCCGTATCGCTCATTATGAGGAAAAGTGCGCTCTTTCTGTCGCCTAACGTGTCAAGTTCTAATTCGTCGTAGGACATGAGATCGCGCAATTCCTTAATATCAAAAGGCGCAAGCCTCGCACCGCAAGAAATGAGGATTGATTTTGCTGTTTTGCCCGAAACGAGTTGTCAAGGACTTTTTAATCAAATTCACAAAAAAGCCACAAAAAAAGTGCCAGAAGCACTTCCATGCTCCTGACACTCAGGTGGGTGAGGTTACTTGCGTCTGCTTAACAGTTCATCGCAAAGATACGCATATTCCGGCAACTGGTCGATATAGGGTTTCCAGCGCCGCTTAATCTCGGCCAGTTCCAGCGGGTCGGCTTCTTCTATCGCGTGGTCGTTGCCTGTCATATACAGAACATCCATCGCAACATCATCCAGGCACTCGTGACAGAGATCGGCGGCAGACTCTATCCTCCTTCCGGTATCAACATAAAGCGGGTTTAGGCCAATCGCCAGCCAGACAAAGCCCACTTTATCAGACCATAGCAGTTCAAAATTAGTGCTTTGTTGAAGATGCTCGGCGAACACCTTTCGTACCCGTTCAATCTCAGTTTTCTCTTTTTCTGTGTACAGCATTTTCATGTCCTCCTTGGCTAAAAGTTTTGGTGTGTACCATCATCAGTTTAACACAAGGCGGCTGGCTTTATCAGCCGGTCACATCTGCTGTATCTCGTTTTTGAGCATACGCTTGATTTTATCGCTCATGGTTTCAGTGCTGGTATC
>NZ_BAAHNZ010000010.1:0-112444 GCF_054655215.1 Hominimerdicola intestinalis | reverse complement strand
GGCGCTTTAAGAGGCTGTGCTCAGGAGCTTTCTCTTAACGATGATCTATCGCTTTCTAATATTATGCGCCTGCCGGATATTTTTACGGTCGTTAAGGTTACGGATGATGAAGAGGAGATATGGAACAGCGTTAAGGAAACTGCTCAGTGTGCAGTAGACAGATTTATAGAAATGCGTATTACAGAAGGCGCGAAAATGTTTGACGATATTAATTCGAGGCTCGATACAATAGAAAAACTGGTATGTCAGGTAGAGGTTCAGTCGCCCAAGGTCACAGAAGCATACAGAGAAAGACTGTATTCAAAGCTTTGTGAAATTTTAGCGGACAGAAAAATAGACGAACAGCGAATCCTTACTGAAGCTGCTATATTCTCTGAGAAAACAGCGGTAGATGAGGAAACAGTCAGGCTTCACAGTCATATTTCACAGTTCAGAAATCTTATCAAAAGTGAAGAGCCTGTAGGACGTAAGCTTGATTTTCTTGTTCAGGAGCTGAATAGGGAGGTAAATACTATCGGTTCAAAGGCTCAGGATCTTTCGATCACTAAGATAGTAGTTGAGCTTAAATCCGAAATTGAAAAAATACGGGAACAGATTCAGAATATCGAATAACCGGAGGAATATAATATGCAGCTTATTAATATCGGCTTCGGCAATATGGTTTCGTCTTCAAGAGTAGTTGCGATAGTTGCTCCCGAATCAGCGCCTATAAAGCGTATCATACAGGACGCAAGGGATAAGGGAACTCTTATAGATGCTACTTACGGCAGGAGGACCAGAGCTGTTATCGTAATGGACAGCGATCATGTGGTGCTTTCGGCTATAGCCCCTGAAACTGTCGGGGCGAGATTTGATGACGGGGAGGAGGATAGCGGTGAATAAGGCAAAGCTATTTGTGGTATCTGCTCCTTCCGGGTGCGGTAAAGGGACTATACTAAACGAGGTTTTTAAAAATTCAGACGTTTTTTATTCCGTTTCCTGTACTACCAGAGCGCCCAGAGATGGTGAAATAGATGGTACTCACTATCGTTTTATTGATGACGCAGAGTTTGAAAAAATGGTGAGTCAAAACGGTTTTCTTGAATACGCCGGATTTGTTAAGCATTATTACGGAACTCCTTCTGAACCTGTTCTTAAAAATCTTTCGGAGGGCAGGGACGTAGTGCTTGAAATTGAAACAAACGGCGCGTTCCAGGTGAAAAAGGCAATGCCCGAAGCGGTTCTTATATTTATTCTTCCGCCGTCTGTAGAGGAATTACGACGTAGGCTCAATAAAAGAGGAACCGAGTGTGACTGTGTTATCGACCAGCGTGTAAAGGCTGCCGCTGCTGAAATTTCCAAGTCGTATGATTACGATTATGCAATAATGAATGACAGGCTTGAGGACGCCGTAAGAGATTTTCAGCTTGTTATGAAAGCGTCTAAAGACGAGTCATCAGAGGCAGATATGTTCAAAACTAATAATGAAAATATAAAAAATATGATTAACGAGGTGCTTAAAAATGCTTAGACCGGCAGTTGTTGAAATTTTAAAGAATAACGAAAGCTATTATTCGCTTGTTATTGCGGTTGCAAAACGAGCAAGGGAGATCACGGACGACGCTTTTGAAAATAAGATAATACTCGATCAGAAGCCTGTAAAAACGGCGGTCGATCAGTTTGCTTCGGGTGAATATAAGCTTATTGAGGATTCCAGTCTTAAAAGCTGACTTTGAATTAGGGGGAAGTGTAGATGCGTGGTTTGTTTTTGGTAGCAAAGATCGCTGTAAGCTGCGCTGCTTACAGCTTTGACTGCGAGTACAGCTACATTGTTCCCGATGAAATGAAAAGCGAGATACAAAACGGTTCGAGGGTAATCGTTCCGTTCGGAAAAGGAAACAGGCGTACTATCGGCTTTGTAACCAGAATGTATGAAACTCCTGAGTATAATGAAAAGCTCAAGCCTGTTTCAAAGCTTATCGACAATGAATCGTTAGTTACAGATGAAATGCTCCGAATTATATTCTGGTTAAAAGAGAATACTTTCTGTACATTCTTTGACGCATATAAAACTGTAGTGCCTACCGGTTTCAGCTATAATTTTTCTCAGCATTTTTCACTGGTAAACACACATATTCCCGATTCTGAGCTTGATGAAAAGGAACTGAATATAGTCAATTTTATGAGGTCTGCCGAAAATCAGCGTGAGGTAGATAATTTTCTTGACTTTACAGCCGATCCTAAGCTGAAAAAAATAGTTACCGGTTTGATCGACAAAGGCTATATTCAGGAAGAGGATAAGCTGAAAAGGCGTGTAGGTGACGAAACCGTTAAAATGGTCAGGCTGTCTGACTGGTATCTGAATATGATCGAATCAGGAACGGCGGTTACTTTGACACAAAAGCAGAAGCTTGTTGTAAATCTTCTTGAGGATTGTTCAAGCGCTTCGGTAAAAGAAGTCTGCTATATGACTAATTGTACGCCGTCGCTTATTAAGCGTATGACTGATAAAAATATACTTGCCGAATATAAATATGAAGTAATGAGAAATGCGATCGGCAGCGTCGGTGAAATATCTGATCCTGAAAGTATAAAGCTTAATGAGGAACAAAAGGCGGGCTATGACGGGATCATGTCGCTTATAAATGAAGAAAAGCCTGCGGGCGCATTGCTGTACGGTGTTACAGGCAGCGGTAAAACTGCGGTTTTTTTCAGGCTTATAGCTTCAGTTTTAAAAAAAGGCAAGACAGCATTGATGCTGGTTCCTGAAATTTCTCTTACTCCTCAGATGGTAAATCGCTTCAAGGAATATTTCGGGGAGAATATAGCAGTTCTGCATTCATCGCTGTCTTTGGGTCAAAGAACAGACGAGTTTAAGCGAATTAAAAATTCTGAGGCAAAAATAGTTATCGGAACTAGAAGCGCCGTTTTTGCGCCGCTATCCGATATAGGAATAATTATAATGGATGAAGAAGGCGAACATACCTATAAATCTGATACTTCGCCGCGCTATCATGCCAGAGATGTGGCGATACAGCGGTGCGGATTTCATAATTCAGTGCTTGTTATGGCTTCTGCTACTCCGTCGCTTGAAAGTTTTTATTATGCCAAAAGCGGAAGGTTTCATTTGTTTGAGATACGCAATAGATATAACGACGCTGTTCTACCTGAGGTTGAAATTATTGATATGCAGCAGGAAGCCGAATCCGGTAATGATTCGCTTTTCAGTCGAAGGCTTATGGATAAGATAGGCGAAAACCTGAATAGAAATGAGCAGACGATCCTTTTGCTTAACAGGCGCGGTTTCAACACCTATGTTACCTGTCTTGACTGCAAAAAACCGATAGCCTGTCCAAAATGCGGTATTCCGCTGACTTATCATAAGAAAAACGACAAGCTTATGTGTCATTACTGCGGCTTTGCGATGGACAATGTAAGTGTATGTCCTGAATGCGGTTCTGATCATCTTCATACGGGAGGCGTAGGAACACAAAGAGTAGAAGACGAGCTTATAAAAGTTTTCCCGAAATCAAGGATACTCAGAATGGACGCTGACACTACTTATTCAAGATATTCATATGAGGAAAACTTTAAAGCATTTGAAAACGGCGAGTATGATATAATGCTAGGAACTCAGATGATAGCAAAGGGTCTTAATTTCCCCAACGTCACTCTAGTTGGTGTAGTGTCGCTTGACAAGGCTCTTTTTACCGGAGATTTCAGAAGCTATGAGCGTACATTTTCACTTATTACTCAGGTTGCCGGCAGAAGCGGACGTGGCGATAAAGCGGGATTTGCGTATCTCCAGACTTTTGTACCGGATCATTATGTGCTTAATCTGGCGGCACAGCAGGATTATGACGAGTTCTATGAACAGGAAATTGCTCTCAGGCAGTCACTGACGTATCCTCCGTTCTGCGATATATGTGTTATTGGATTTTCATCTACGATTGAAAGTATGGCTATTGAGGCTTCGGAATGGTTTGTGGATAATATGAGTAAATTTATAAAAGATAAGGGTATAAAAATACCTCTGCGCGCATTAGGACCTGCTCCATGTACACTTGAGAGGATAAACAATAAATATAGGTATAGGTTAATACTTAAATGTAAGAATTCCAAGACTTTCAGAGGTGTTATAAGCTATATGCTTTCTGAATTTTATAAAAATAAAAGCTTTGTAAAGGTTAGTATTTACGCCGATATAAACGGCGACATCGGATTATAAGGAAAGGAAAATATTATGGCGATCAGAAATATACTAAATAAAAGGGATGAAACTCTTCATAAGGTATGCAAGCCTGTAGAAAAATTTGATGAAAAGCTTTGGACTCTACTGGATGATATGATTGATACTCTGAAAAAAGCAGAGGGGGTTGGTCTTGCAGCACCTCAGGTCGGAATTTTGCGGAGAGCTGTAGTCATTGATGCGGGTGATGGTTTATGTGAACTGATAAATCCCGAGATACTTGAAAGATCCGAGGAAACTCATAAAGTCATAGAGGGATGCCTTTCTTGTCCGGGAGAATGGGGCTATACTGTCAGGCCCGTAAGTGTAAAGTTTAAGGCTCAGGACAGAAACGGAAACTGGTATGAAAAAGAGGTAACAGATCTGTTTGCGCAGGCTGTCTGCCATGAAACCGAGCATTTGGACGGGCATTTATTTTTGGAAAAGGTAGTTGAATTTGTCGAAGCAGATGAATAATAAAAAAATCTGCATAAGCGAGGTATAAAAGTGAATATAATTTTTATGGGAACTCCTGATTTTGCAGTTCCGGCGCTGAAAGCTCTTTACAGTTCAGCGCACAATGTTACAGCGGTATTCTGTCAGCCGGACAAGCCGAAGGGAAGAGGTTATAAACTTATGCCGCCTCCTGTCAAGGCAACAGCACAAGAGTATAATACTCCTGTTTATCAGCCGAAGAGTCTTAAAAATAACGGTGATGAATATATAAAAATAATTTCTGAGCTTCAGCCTGACTGTATAGTTGTTGCAGCTTACGGAAAAATGCTCCCTAAGCAGGTGCTGGATATTCCTAAGTATGGCTGCGTTAATATACATGGTTCGCTGCTTCCAAAGTACAGAGGTGCCGGACCGATCCAGTGGGCTGTTCTGAACGGCGAAAAGGAGACCGGTATTACTACGATGCTTATGGGAGAGGGTATGGACACAGGTGACATTCTGCTTCAGGAATCTACACCGATCGGAGCTAATGAAACTGCGGCTGAGCTTTTTGACAGATTATCGGTAATTGGCGCTGATATCATGCTGAAAACGCTTGAGCAGCTTGAAGTCGGGAAAGTCAAACCCCGTAAGCAGGATGACAGTGCGGCTTCCTATGCTCCTATGCTGTCAAAGAAAATGTGTCCGATCGATTTTGAACAACCAGTTGAAAATGTGCATAATAAGATCCGCGGCTTATCCGACTGGCCATGCGCTACAGCTGAGCTTAACGGCAAAAGGCTCAAGATATATAGGTCTGAGATAGCTTCATATAAATCAAGCGGAAAGCAGCCCGGAAGCATTGTGGATCCTAAATTATTTGAAGTTGCCTGTGCAGACGGTGTAATAAGGTTTACTGAGGTTCAGGCTGAGGGATCAAAAAGAATGAAATCGGAAGATTTTCTCCGCGGAAAACCATTGAGCGGTAACGAAATTTTAAAATAAAATATGTAAAGTAAATCGACTTTATAGTCTACAATCCGACAAGGATTTCACCTTTAACTGTTCACTGACATAGGCTGGAATGGCGGTTTCTTGGACAGATACTATTAAAGTTAAAATACTTTACACCTAATCGTGTGTAAAGCGAAATTTCATTACACATATTTAATATGATAATTGGAGATTTAAATGGGAAATTCCAGAAAAACAGTTCTAAAACTGCTGACAAAACTTGACAGCAATTCTTCGTATTCAAATATACTGTTGGACGAAGCTCTTAAAAGGTCTGATCTTGATATACAGGAGAAAAAATTTGCATCTGCTTTATTCTACGGCGTACTTGAACGGCGTATTACTCTTGACAGATTGATAGTGCAGTATTTGAAAAAGCCTGGCTATAAGCTGAGTGTTGAAGTAAGAAATATTCTGAGAATGGGCTTTTACCAGCTGCTTTATATGGATTCTGTTCCGGACTCGGCGGCAGTTGACGAATGCGTAAAGCTGGCTAAGAAAAACAGAAATCCATCTGTCAGCGGCTTTGTTAATGGTATGCTCAGGGAATTTATAAGAAATGATAAAAAGCTCCCGCAAGTCAGCTCTGAGCAGGAAAAATTGTCTGTTCAGTATTCCTGTCCGGAGTGGCTCGTAGATAAATGGCTGTCCGAATACGGAAAGCAAATGACCTTGTCATTACTTGAAACTTCTGTCGGACAGGCACCAGTTACAGTTAAAGCAAATACGCTGAAGATGTCTGTTGACGAAATTATATCTGTTCTTCAGAGCGACGGCTTCGGCTGTGAAATTAAAGGTTGTGTTCCGAATTGTTTGAAGATCTGCGGCGGCGGTTCAATTGAAGGCAGCCGTGCATACAGAAACGGCCTTGTTCACGTTCAGGATATTTCCAGTCAGATTTGCTGTTCGGTTTTGGAGCCGGAAAGCGGCAACACTGTTCTCGATATGTGTTCTGCTCCCGGAGGAAAGGCTTTTACTATTGCACAGCTGATGAAAAATCAGGGCGTTTTAAGAGCTTATGATCTGCATGAGAACCGCGTTAAGCTTATAAGAAGCGGTGCGCAGAGGCTGGGTCTGGGTATTATACAAGCCGTTGCCAACGATGCGAAGACATATAACGAAAATATTCCTGCGGCAGACAGAATTTTGTGCGACGTACCATGTTCGGGCCTTGGAGTAATGCGAAGAAAGCCCGAGATAAAATATAAGAACCCTGAGGATTTTGAAAGGCTGCCTGAAATACAGTACGATATTTTGGACATATCTTCAAAATATCTTAAACCCGGAGGAATACTTGTTTATTCTACCTGTACTTGTTCCCGTGCGGAAAATGACGAGGTTGTACGGCGTTTTCTGTATGAGCACAGTGATTTTGAGCCTTGCGCGCTGGGAAAGTGTGCAAAGGGCTTTGAAAATGAATATAAGGTGACTATAACTCCTGAAAAATTCGATTCTGACGGATTTTTCATCGCAAAGCTAAAAAAGTTGAGGTGAGATTACGGTACTGACTTGTGAAAACGGAAAAATCGATATTCTTTCGCTTTTGCCGCATGAGCTTGAAGAGTGTATTTCATCTCTTGGCGAAAAAAAGTTCAGGGCAAGGCAAATATTTGAGTGGCTGCATGTTAAAAAAGTTACCGATTTTGACCAAATGACTAATCTATCTGTACAATTCCGTGATATATTAAAGCGAAAATTTTGTTTAAAATCACTATTTATATGTAAAAGACTTGAATCTAACAGTGATAATACTGTAAAATATCTATATGAACTTGAAGACGGAAATCATATCGAAGCTGTTTTGATGGAATACAGCTACGGAAATACGCTTTGCGTTTCAACTCAGGTAGGCTGTAAAATGGGGTGCAGATTCTGCGCTTCGACGATCGCAGGTTTCAAAAGAGATCTTTCGTCAAGTGAAATTCTGCTTCAGCTTTATGAAGCGGAGCGGGACAGCGGCAGGAGGATTTCAGGTATTGTTCTTATGGGAATAGGCGAGCCTCTTGATAATTATGAAAATGTTGTCGATTTTCTCAGACTGCTTTCGTGTCCTGAGGGAACAAATATGTCATTAAGGCACGTTTCGCTGTCGACCTGCGGTATCGTACCCAGAATATATGATCTGGCTAAGCTTGATCTCGGATTAACGCTTTCGATTTCGCTTCACGCATCTGATAATAAAGGAAGAAGCGAAATTATGCCAGTGAACGATAAATATGATATAAATATGCTCATGAAGGCTTGCAGAGATTATTTCAAAGCTACAGGGCGGCGCATTTCTTTTGAATACGCTCTTATTGACGGACATAACGATTCAAAAGAAGATGCGAAGAAGCTTGCCAAACTGCTTGAAAATTTTATTTGTCATGTAAATATAATACCTGTGAACAAAATAAAAGAAAGAGAATACCGTTCTGACAGAAAAGCAGCACAGCGATTCAGAAGCTATCTTGAAGAGCTTGGCGTTAACGCGACCGTAAGGCGGACGCTTGGTTCGGATATTGACGCTGCCTGCGGACAGCTCAGACGGGAGTATGAAATTTAAGAAAGGTGGTGAACTGCTTGTATTTAGCATCGAAAACAGATATAGGCAAAGTACGCAAGGAGAATCAGGATCGTGTAAAAACAGGAATGATCGGCGAGGATACGGCGCTGGCTGTTGTGTGCGACGGTATGGGCGGAGCGCTTTCCGGCGGCGTTGCCAGCGAGGTAGCGGTTACGTCTGTTTATAACAAGATCGCAGAAAACTACAGAGCCGGAGCCGGAGCGAACAGTATCAGGAATCTTATGCTTACCGCGGTACACGGAGCAAATACTCTTGTTTATGAAAAAAGCAAAGAGGATATTGATAAGAACGGTATGGGAACGACCTGCGTTGCAGTGTTGGTAACGGGCAGAAAATGCTATGTGGTCAGCGTCGGTGACAGCAGGGCATATCTTATGACCAAAGATAAAATAGAGCAGGTCACTACTGATCATACTTATGTTCAAATGCTTTATGAACAGGGCATGATAAATAAGGAAGAGATAAAGACCCATCATATGAAAAACGTAATTACTAAAGCAGTAGGCGTAGAGGCGGATGTTGAAGTTGATTATTTTGAGCTTGAGCCTGACGGTAATTTTACAATTCTTCTTTGTTCTGACGGAATGTCGAATTATTGCAGCGATGAGGTCATATACAGCTTTGTTTACGGCAAAAACCTTGATAACGCAGTAACTGATTTGATAGATTATAGTAATGAAATGGGCGGTAAGGATAATATTACCGTAGCGCTGATAGCAAATTAGACGGACGATTAAAATAAGGCGGATTTAAGCGGTAAGGCTGAACTTCTGCCGGGAAAACAAAAATATTAACTAGGAGTTGAATTTGATGGATTCTAATATCGGCAAAAAGCTTGACGGCCGTTATGAGATTACTGAGCTTATAGGAGTAGGCGGAATGGCCGACGTTTATAAAGCTATGGACGTTATGGAGAACCGTGTTGTAGCGGTTAAGATCCTTAAAGATGAATTTTCACAGAATGAGGAATTTCTTAGGCGTTTCAGAAATGAAAGCAAGGCGATAGCTGTTCTGTCACATCCCAATATTGTTAAAATTTACGACGTTGGATTTACGGACGAGATACAATTTATCGTAATGGAATACATTGACGGTATTACTTTAAAGGAATTTATAGAGCAGCAGGGGGTTCTTCGCTGGAAGGACGCGCTTCATTTCGTTACTCAGATTCTTCGTGCGCTTCAGCATGCTCATGATAAAGGTATCGTTCACAGGGATATAAAGCCTCAGAATATCATGCTGTTTGCCGACGGAACTATCAAGGTGATGGATTTCGGAATCGCAAGGTTTTCGAGAGTTGACGGAAAAACTCTTTCAGATAAGACGATAGGCTCAGTTCATTATATTTCTCCAGAGCAGGCAAGGGGAGATATGACCGACGAGAGAAGCGATATTTATTCTGTAGGCGTTATGCTGTATGAAATGCTTACCGGAAGAAAGCCGTTTGACGGTGAAAATCCTGTAGCTATCGCATTGAAGCATATGCAGGAAAACGCTGTTCCTCCCCGCGATATAATGCCTTCCATCCCCGAGGCTCTTGAGGAGATAGTTGTTCATGCAATGGAAAGGAATCCGGCAAGAAGGTATCAGTCGGCTGCCGAAATGATCAAGGATATAGATACCTTTAAGCTTAATCAATCAGTTGTTTTTGGTTATAAAAATAATCTGACGGAGGATGAAGCCGAGGATTCTACTATCTTTTTCAGGCCTGTTGCAAACGAGGACGAGGAAGAGGATTATGACGAAGAAGATTATGACGAAGAGGAAGATGAGGAGCCGGAAAAACGTTCATATGTTGTTCCTATACTTATGGCAGTAACTGTTGCTGTTGTTATAATTGCCGCTATTGTTATTGCTACGGTAGTTATTAAGAATTTCAATGCTCCAAGTACTCATACTTCTACAGTAACGATCCCTAATTTTGTAGGACAGAATATAGTTAAGGTCCAGCAGGATTACAAGGATAAGCTCAGCTTTGAAATAAGCGAGGAATACAGCAACGAATATGAAGAAGGCATTATAATGGCGCAGGACGTTGTGAACAAGACTGTTAAGGAGGGATATAAGCTTTCTCTTACCGTAAGTAAGGGTCAGAAGCTTATTGCCGTACCTGACATGACAAACAAGACTGCTGACGTTGCGAGAAGTGAGCTTGTAAGCGCCGGCTTTAATGTAGTGCTTAAAGAAACCTATGATGATAATGTTGCAAAAGGACTTGTTATCAAGACTGAACCTGCTGCCGGAAAACAGTATCCTGAAGGGGCGGATATTCTGGTATTTGTCAGCAGCGGAGAGCTTGAAAAGCAGGTGAAGGTCCCGAAGGTCATCGGACTTACAGAAGAAAAGGCAATGGCTAAGCTTGCTGAAAACAAGCTGGTTGGAAAAGTCGAAGAGGTAAGCCATGAGGGCGATAAGGGCAAGGTAGTAGCTCAAAGCATTAACGAAGGAGAATATGTAGACAAAAAGACCGAGGTAATAATTTACGTTTCGACAGGTGAAGCTGAGCCTGTTGATATGCGTCTTAACCTTCCGCTTCCTTCGGGAGTCTGGGGTTCTTACACTATCGAGGTATACCGTGACGGTAACGTAGCATATACTCAGTCTGTTGCAAGAGCCGAAACAGTAGCCGGAAGCTCTGTAAGTATTGATATATCAGGAAAGAAAACAGAAACGCTTACAATAAATATCAGAAACGACCAGACAAATCAGACAGTACAGTATGCAAGATACACTGTAGATTATGATAAGCAGGAAATTACTCTTGAAGGAAGTCTGAATGATAGCGGACTGCTTGCTATCACACCGGAAACTACAACTACGACTACTACAACTACTACCACCACGACTACAACGAGCGAATCTATCGCTCCGCCTGTCGATGAGTCTTCAGAAGGCGCAGAGGAAAATCAATATTAAATATGACAGGACTTATAATTAAAGCACTCGGGGGCGTCTACACTGTAGAAGCCTCCGACGGTGTTTATGAATGCAAGGCAAGGGGTGTATTCCGCAAAAGAGGAATATCTCCCGTGTGTGGGGATACGGTCGATTTTAGTGTCGAAAATGACGGTATCGGAGTAATTGACGAAATACATGATAGAAGATCTCTTCTGATAAGACCTCCGCTGGCAAATCTTGATCTGCTGGTATTTGTCGCTTCTACCTGCGAGCCTCAGCCGAATCTTCTTTTATTGGATAAGTTTATCGCAATTGCCGAGTACAAGAAAATAACGCCTGCTGTTGTTTTTACCAAAATCGACAAAAGTGATTTTTCCGATTATTCTGATATCTACAGCAAAGCCGGAATAAAGGTTTTTTCTGTGGATAATACTACTGGCGCAGGAGCAGGCGAGGTAAAGAATTTCCTTAAAGGAAAGCTTTCCGCTTTTACCGGAAATACCGGCGTAGGAAAATCGTCGCTGCTCAATAATATTTTCCCGGGCTATTCAATTGAAACAAACGAGATCAGCCGTAAGTTGGGAAGAGGAAAACATACGACCCGCCATGTTGAACTTTATAAAATAGAAGGCGGCGGATACGTTGCAGACACTCCGGGGTTTTCAAGCTTTGATACAAACAGGTATGATATAATTTTTAAAGACGATCTTGCCGATTGTTTCTGCGAGTTCAGGGAGTATATCGGAAATTGCAGGTTTGTCAATTGCAGTCATACTAAAGAAAAAGGCTGTGCGGTTATAGCTGCGGTAAGCGAAGGTAAAATAGCGCCGTCGCGTCATGAAAGTTATAAAGAAATGTACGAGCAGGCAAAGCAGCTAAAGGAATGGGAGCATAAAAATGAATAAATGCGTGATCTTTACCGGCGGAGAACTTAATGATCCGGAGAAGCTTAATAAAGCAGTCTGGCAGAATGCCTTTGTAATTGCTGCCGACAGCGGCTATAGGTATGCTGAAAAGCTTGGGATCATTCCCGATCTTGCGATAGGGGATTACGATTCGCTTGGTTATATCCCAGAAAATTGCAGGGAAGTATTAAGATTTCCAAAGGAAAAGGACGACTCAGATCTTATGCTCGCAATACGTGAAGCGCTAAAGAGAGGCTATGATGATATAACGATAACAGGCGCTCTCGGGGGAAGATTTGACCATACCTATTCAAATATACAGTCTTTGGGTTTTATATTAAAAAACGGTGCGTCCGGAAGAATAATCAGTCCCGATGAAGAGATCGTCTTGATTTTGCCGGGAAACTATAAGATCAAGAAAGACAATACTCGTTCGCTGTCGCTCTTTGCATATACGGAAAATGTAAAGGGACTTAATATCAGCGGCGTAAAATATCCTCTTAAAAATGCGGAGATAACAAGCTTTTTTCCTATAGGGCTGTCGAATGTTATAATTGACGATTATGCATTAATTTCTTTTGAAAACGGACTTCTGCTCATGATTTCATCACGTCTGTGAACCAAAATACAAGTCAGTGCATAATATGTATTACTAAATATTTTGGAGGTCTTACTTATGAAAGTAGTAGTAGTAAAAAGTCCGAAAATACTCTCCGGTTTTCTCAGAATGATTTTTAAGATCAAGAAAGAGGACTGCAGCGGCTGATAATTAAAAAAATCCGGTTAGAAGCCGGATTTTTATTTTTTCATGATAGATTCAAAACTAAAGGAAGCACTGACAGAGATCTTTTAAGTCTGTGCTTTTTTTCATACAAAAAAATAAAGACCAACATTTCTGTCAGCCCTATTTTTGGAATATCAAATTTTTAAGCATAACCTATAATTATGCGCGCTCTACCTTGCCTGAACGCAGACATCTTGAGCAAGCGTAAACGTGACAAGGAGAACCGTTAACAACAGCCTTTACTCTCTTTACGTTTGGCTTCCAAGTCCTGTTTGTTCTTCTGTGCGAGTGAGAAACCTTAATTCCGAAAGTTACACCCTTTCCGCAAAACTGACACTTTGCCATTAGGTTGCACCTCCTTTTCCATAATAACTAAAACTTAAATCCACAATATTTATTATTATATCACAGCTGTTTTCAAAAAGCAAGTGTTTTCAGAAAGTTTTTTCAAAAAAAATTTCTGAATGAAAATATTGTGAAATATACTGCAAAACCCGCAGCTGCACTTGAAATTTATTTTTGTATGGTGTATAATTAAATTTGTATAGCTGCCTGAGAAAAGTCAACATTGATTATATAGATTGAATACGGAGGTAACAAAATGGATCAGGAAACCATTTTAAGATTTGGCGTTAAGCTGATAATAATTTTTTTAGTAATACCGATACATGAATTTGCTCATGCTTGGTCGGCTGATAAAATGGGAGATAATACTGCAAGGTATCAGGGAAGACTTACTCTCAACCCTCTTGCTCATGTAGATATTCTCGGATCTGTTTGTCTTTTTTTTACCGGCTTCGGCTGGGGAAAACCGGTTCAGGTAAACGCTTTGAATTTCAGGCATTACCGTAAAGGCATGGCACTGTGTGCGGCGGCAGGTCCTATTTCAAATATTATTGTAGGTTTTGCCGGTATACTTATATATAAGCTGTCTAACGGTCTGTATCTTGCCAATCCCAGTGAAGCTATGATGTGGATAACTATTATCTTTCAATATTTTACTTTTATAAATTTAGGGTTAGCGGTATTTAACCTTATTCCTGTCCCCCCTCTTGACGGCTCGAAAATACTGTCGTATTTTACTTCTCCAAAGGTAGATAGATTCATAGCAGAGAATCAGACGTATATTTCGATAATGTTTTTCGTGCTTTTAGTTACAGGCGTATTTAACGGTCCGCTCAGCTGGCTTCAGAACGGAATGTTCTGGATAATGGATAAGCTTACCTTCTGGATGGATTATATAGTCGGAGCTATAGTGTGAGGTAACGATGAGTTTGATTTCTTTTAAGCTCGATTCATTTGAAGGTCCGCTTGATCTTCTGCTTCATCTTATATCAAAGCATAAGCTGAATATTTACGATATAGAAATAAGTCTGCTGCTTGAGCAGTATATGGAATATATGAACTGTCTTGAAAGCGACGATTATGAGTCTGCGGCGGATTTCCTTGAAATGGCGGCAAGACTTATCTATATAAAAACCTGTTCTTTACTCCCTCAGCCGGAAGAAGCTGCTGAGCTTAAAAAGGAGCTGGAGGGCAGGATAATTGAATACTCTCTTTGTAAAAAGGCTGCGTCAGAGCTAAAAAAGATTTATGCCGGAGGAGATATTTTTGTTAGACAGCCTGTTAAATTTCCGGTAAATAAGGCGTACACCAGAACTCACCAGGTTTCGGTCCTTTACGAAGCGTATATGGGCATTTCGTCAAAGATCAAAAAATACAAGCCGTTGAGAGCTAATGTTTTTTCGCCTATTGTTTCTCATAGAATAGTTTCCGTTACCTCCAAAATAATTTTTGTTCTAAAGAAGCTTTATAAAACAGGCGAATGTGAAATGACCCGTCTTTACAGCGGGATTACGGACAAGTCTGAAAAAGTTGCAACGTTTCTGGCAGTTCTTGAGCTTACAAAGTCAGGTCGTATTTATATAAATGACGACAATACCTTGATAAGGTTTAACAGAACCAATAAAAATCATGTTTCTGATACCCATGAAAAAAATATAACGGAAAGTCAGGTATGTGACAACGACACTGAAACCGATCTGGAGAGATCTGAGCTTGATAATTACTCCGATGTTTCAGATAATAATATACATAAATCAGGTACAAGCGTAAAATTTTCATCTGAGCGCAGGATCAATACACATACTATCAGCGTAAAACCTGAGGTTACTCAGATACGAGTATTGGCGGCGTCTGCTTTTATTTCAACAGACTCAGCCGAGGCAAAAATTGATAATAACAAAATATTAGGTATAAGCGATGAAGAAAGAAGTTTTTCTGAAGCTGAGGATTCTGATGTAATATCTCCTGCGGTTATACCGAAAATAGTGAAAAATAATAAAAAGCTTGATTTCTGGAGGATAAAATATATGTACCGATCTTTTTATGCGGCGCATACTGAAAAAAATCTATGGAGATACAGATTTTTATAATATAAAGGAAAATTTTTATGGATGTAAATGAAAAAATCGCTGTAATAGAGTCAATACTCTTTGCAGGGGGAGATCCGATAGAACTTTCAAAGCTTGCGGAAGCGGCTGGATTAGAGGAAACAGAAACGGAGGAACTGCTAAGTAATCTTACGGATAGGTATTCCGAAAGTTCTAGCGGAATAGAACTGCTCAAGCTTAACGGTTCATACCAGTTGGCTGCGAAAAAAAAGTATTCACAGTATATAAAAAACGCTTTGGAGATAAAGAAAAATACTGCTCTTTCACCTGCGGCGCTTGAGGTACTGACTATAGTTGCCTATAATCAGCCTGTTACAAAATCCTTTGTTGAGCAAGTCAGGGGAGTTGATTCTTCCGGAACGGTAAATTCTCTTGTCGACAAAAAGCTTCTTACAGAAGCGGGCAGGCTTGACCTTCCGGGGCGGCCTATAGCTTATAAAACCACCGACGCATTTCTCAGAGCCTTTCAGATTTCGTCTTTAGAAGAGCTACCTGAGCTTCCTGAGCAAAAAGCTCAGGTAACTATTGACGAGATATTAGAAAACACTCAAGACAGTTAAAATAAATAGATCTTAAATTAAAGGATTGGAGATGATCGCAATAATTGTTCTTTGGATTCTGCTTTCAATAATCGCAGTTATTGTAATTCTTCTTCATTTTTCCGTCAGCGCTTATGTAAAGGCGGACAGCAGAGGGTTTGAAGTAAAAATCAAATATATGTTTTTTACTATTTATCCTGTAAACGCAAAAAAGAAAAAACGCAGGCGAAAAGCAAAAAAAATAAAAAAAGAAAAATTACAGCAGGATCTGTTTGAGGATAATATCGACGGCGATTTTGCAGATAATGATATTACTGAAGCTTCTCTTTCTGAGTCGGAAGCGCTTGAAAGTATTTTAAAAAAAGACGATGCCTGCGAAGAAAATACTGATACTCATATCTATGAGGAAAAGATTGATAGAGAAGATAGGTTCGGTCTTGACGGACTGGCGGAAAGTCTTAAAGAAGCTGAAGATGAAGACAAAAATTCGGAAGAGCCTGTTATGCCGAAAAAAAAATCTGTGCCCGAAAGAGATCCTGACAGTGACAAAAATAAAAAATCAAGAACCAAGGACGGATTTTTTGCAGGGCTAAAGGAAAAATATGAACTTATAAAGCCGTATATACCTATGGGGTGGAAATACTTTAAAAAGCTTTGTAAGACAATACGATTTACTGATACCGGTATTAATATAAGCGTTGGCAGGGAGGACGCTCACGAAGCTGCTATTTTCTATGGAGCTTTGCAGGGAGCGCTGTTCAACTTTCTGGGATTGCTTGCGGGTATATTTACCGTAAAAATAAAAAGGGCAAATGTAAACTGTGTATTTACAAAAAATACTATCAGCGGGGAAGCTGAAACCACTGTTAAAATTCGGCCGAGCGCATTAATTGCGCTGGCAGTTTGTATAGGCGTAAATTTCTTGATAATATATTTGAAGCAGAAAAGAAAACTGAAAATTGACAGCAAAAATGAGAATACCGCCTCTGAAAGACACGGCACACAGACGGCTGCAAACGTATAAGGATAATTTATATAAACGAAAGGACGTATTGAAAATGAACGATAATACTAAGCTTGAATCTTTGGTTAAAACGGCAATGGAAAAAATAAGAGAGATGACCGATTGCGAAACTGTTGTGGGAAAGCCTATCGTAACCTCTGACGGAACGACGATTATACCGGTTTCAAAAGTTTCCTTCGGATTTGCTTCAGGAGGTTCAGATCTGCCGACAAAAACAGCAAAGGATCAGTTCGGCGGCGGATCCGGAGCAGGAATAACGATACAGCCTATGGCTTTTATAGTTATTCATAACGGTGAAACAAAGCTTTTGCAGATGACAACAAACACCTCATATGAAAATGCAGTAGTAAATCTCGTTCCTGATGTTGTTGATAAAATTATTGACTTTGTTGACAAAAAAACCGGTAAGAAGTCGGAGGGGTAATTTCCCTGTATTATTTATGAATTAAACTTTTCGTTCGGCACATTATATTATGGATGATTTTTATAGTAAAGGTGTGTCTGAATTGAAATTAATATCGTTTATTTCCGCGCTTATTATTGCGCTTGCATCTTTTGCTTTCAAGGCTGACGCTTATGAGCTGTCCGATGTCTCCGCTAAAGGAGCTATCCTAATTGATGCTGCAACAGGTGAAGTGCTTTATGAGAAAAACGGATATTCTAAGCTTCCTATGGCGAGTACAACTAAAATAATGTCTGCTCTTATTGCACTGGAGCAGAATGATCTTGACGAAAAGTTTGTGGTTGATAAAGAAGCGCTTAAGGTTGAAGGTTCTTCTATGGGTCTGCAGGAGGGCGATACTGTCACAATGAGGGCTCTTGTACACGGAATGCTTCTTCCCAGCGGAAATGACGCAGCTAACTGCGCTGCGGTAAGAATATCCGGAAGCGTTGAAGCTTTCGTTCAGCTAATGAATGACCGAGCAGCGGAAATGGGTCTTAGATCTACTCATTTTGTTACGCCTTCAGGTCTTGACGATTATACCGATGATCATTATTCAACTGCGTACGATATGGCGGTACTGACCAGAGAAGCTTTGAAAAATGATGATTTCAGAGAGATCTGCGGTAAAAAGAATGCTAAGCTTGAATTCGGAAATCCTCCGTATGAAAGATGGCTTATAAATTCCAATAAGCTTCTTACAATGTGCGACGGAGTAATAGGAGTTAAAACGGGCTTTACCGACAAGGCTAAAAGATGTCTTGTTTCCGCCTGCGAAAGGGACGGAGCAACGCTTATCTGCGTTACATTAAACGATCCTGATGACTGGCTTGACCATACAAGAATGTATGATTACGGTTTTTCCCTGATGTCAAGACAGGAGCTTCCCATTGAAAACGATACGTTTGAGATAGGAGCGGCAGGCGGAGTATCTGATACAATTCTCTGCAAAACAGACAAGGTCAAATTGACACTGCCGGAAGGTAAAGCGGAAAATGTAACCTGTGAGATTTTTGTCCTCCCGTTTGTTTATTGTCCGGCTGCTGAAAACGTACAGGTCGGAAGGGCTGAATATTATTATAATGGGGAAAAAATAGCTGAGGAGTCGGTTTATACAGCTCAGAGCATAAGCGCTGCAGCAGCTGAGCCTGAAAGCACAGGCTTTTTTGAAAGCTGTATTGAAAAGGCAAAAGCGCTGTTTGAATAACGGTCTTTATAGACCGTACATATTAAGGAGAATATATGGAAAAGATCAGACTTCAGAAGATCATTGCAGAAAGCGGATATTGTTCAAGACGAAAAGCTGAGGAGCTTATTGCTCAGGGAAGAGTAAAAGTAAACGGACGTCCCTGCGGTCTGGGCGATAAGGCGCTTCCAGGCAAGGATGTAATAAGCATAGACGGCGATAATATCTCTGTAGCTAAGAAAAAGCAGATGTATTATATAATGCTTCATAAACCGAGAGGCTATGTAACTACTATGAGCGATGAGCTTGACAGAAAATGCGTAACCGATCTGCTTGATGGCATACCGGCAAGAGTTTATCCTATCGGAAGGCTTGACAAGAATTCCGAGGGGCTTCTTCTGTTTACTAACGACGGAAAATTCGCAAACGATATTATGCACCCCTCCCGCCATGTTTCAAAGACCTACCGAGTAACAGTTCGTCCCGATATAAATGACGATCAGCTTGTACGGCTGTCTGAAGGGATCGAAATAGACGGTGTAAAGACTCAGCCCTGTACGGTTTTGGTGCTTGATAAACAGCCCGGCAGAGTAGTGCTTCAGATGACGATTCACGAGGGAAGAAACCGTCAGATAAGAAAAATGTGCGAGACTGTCGGTCTTGAAGTTGCCCGTCTTAAACGCACTTCAATAGGACCGCTCAGACTGGGTATGCTAAAACCGGGTGAGTACAGGGAGTTGAAGCCGGACGAGCTGCGGGCGATAAGAAATGCATTGACTAAAAGTAAATAGAATTAAATAAATTACAGACGATACCGTTTCAGCTTTGCAAAAAACTGATATCGTCTGTTTTTTTTATTTTTTCTGTAACGTTTTGCAGCTGCGCAAAGTCATATATAATAGAAGGGCAGGTTAAGCAATGGATTTTGAAAGCATTTATAAGGAATACTTCAGAGAGGTTTATGCATTTATTTTTAAATTAAGCCGCATACCTGAAATAGCAGAGGATATTACTCAGGAAACCTTTATAAAGGCGCTTCGGTTTGCCGAATGATGAAAATAGAATTTTAATTTGGGAAGAAGGCGACGAGATTTCGGCTGCCAGTGAAGAAATAGAGAAATATTTTTATGATGACAGAATAAAGGAATAGCATATAAAACATAAGGGCGGCTTTGCCGCTCTTTTTGCGTTATGTATAGAAAATGAACAAAAAATGTTCAAGACGTAAAAAGTGAAGAAAAATCTGCTTTTATTCTTGCTAAATCGTTTGAAAAATAGTATAATGATATTTGTATAGTTATGATAGACTATTATGCTTATGTATTGGTTTATCTTATAAATTAATTGAATGGAGGAAACTATATGTCTGATTCAATCTCAACTCTTGCCGAGCTTCAGGCGCTTGCCGCAGTTCCTGCTCCTGCAAGAAACAGGCTGACATATTTGTTTGATGAAGGAAAATTTACAGAGCTTGATCCTTATGCTAAGTCAGGTTCAGGTCTTTCGGGAGTTATAACCGCCTATGGATATGTAGACGGTAATCCGGTTTACGCTTTTTCACAGGATATAACGGTGAAAAACGGTGCGCTTACTAAGGTTCAGGCTGATAAAATAGTAAAACTTTACGATCTTGCCGCAAAGACAGGTGTTCCGGTTATCGGAATTTATGATTCTTTCGGAGCAGATCTGAACGACGGCTGTGAGGCTATGGCTGCCTACGGAGAACTTCTTATGTGGGTTTCAAATCTTTCAGGCGTAGTTCCTCAGATCTCAGTAGTTGCAGGAGTATGTGCCGGAACTGCCGCTATGCTTGCACAATCCGCTGATTTTACTGTTATTACAAGCGATTCAGAGCTTTATGTTGCTCCTAATTCGGATATAAAAAATTCTGCCGAAAATGCAGCGAAAAACGGTACTGCGTGTATAGTAGCAAAAGACGATAAGGCTGCTGTAGAAGCAGCTAAGGAAATACTTAATAAGCTTCCGCAGAATAATCTTTCACCTGTCCCTATGTACGAGTTTGAAGAACCAACAGCAGTTTTCGGAAAAGACGCTGAATCTCAGGCTAAAGCAGTATGTGATGAGGGAAGTCTTATCGAGCTTTCAGCTGAATACGGAAAAGCATCATATACTGCTCTCGGAACATTGGGAGGAGCTTCAGTCGGAATAATTGCTACAAACAAAACCGCTGATAAGCTTACTGCCGATGACTGTTCAAAGCTTGCGCGTTTTGTAAGGACCTGCGACGCATATGCAGTTCCGATAATTACTCTGGTCGATACTGAAGGCTTTGCCGCTGATGATGATACAGAAGCCGCCGGAGCTGTTAAGAATATGACTAAGCTTGCTCATGCTTATGCTGAAGCTACGACTATAAAGCTTGCGGCAGTCACCGGAAAGGCTTACGGTCCGGCATATATCGCACTCGCCGGAAAGGGCGCAAATGCAGATATGACCTTTGCCGTTCCTGATGCGGTAATTTCTCCGCTTAACCCTATTACTGCAGTTGAATTTTTGGCCCACGACGAACTGAAGGGCGCTGCTGATCTTGCTGCAAAAAGAAAAGAGCTTGCTGATAAATATGCAAGGGAAGAAGCAAGCGCAGCTGCTGCCGCACAGAAAAACTGTCTTGACAATATCGTCAGCGGAAATGAGATCCGCGGAGTTCTTATCAATGCCGTTGAGATACTGGCAGGAAAGCGTATTTCCAGACTTCCTAAGAAGCACAGCAATATTCAGCTTTAATAGGCTGCTTTTATAATTAATATTTTTAGATAGGTGGTTTTTAATATGAAAAGATATAATATTACAGTAAACGGAAAAGCTTATGATGTTGCGGTTGAGGAAGTAGGAGCAGATTCACCTGCTTCTGTTGTTTCAGCGCCCGTACAGGCAGCTCCCGCTCCGACAGCAGCTCCTGCCGCTCCTGTAGCCGAGGGTACAAAGGTTTCAGCTCCTATGCCCGGTACTATCCTTGATATCAAGGTAGCTGTCGGAGATACCGTTGAAGCCGGTCAGGCTATCGTTGTTCTTGAGGCTATGAAAATGGAGAACGACGTTAATTCCCCATGTGCCGGAAAGGTACTCAGCATTAATACAACTAAGGGTTCGGCTGTTGAAACAGGCGCCGTACTTGCTGTAATAGGCTGATAAATCAATTTTGCTTTTGAAAGGATTGAAATAAATGGGTAAGCTAAAAATTACTGAAACCGTTCTCCGCGACGCTCATCAGTCACTTATCGCTACAAGAATGTCGATTGATGAAATGAAGCCCATTTTGTCTAAAATGGATGAAATAGGATTTTATTCCGCTGAGGTCTGGGGCGGCGCTACATTTGATTCATGTATCAGATTTTTAAATGAAGATCCATGGGAAAGGCTTCGCACAATAAGAAAGGCAATGCCGAATACAAAGCTCCAGATGCTGTTCAGAGGACAGAATATGCTGGGCTATCGTCATTATGCTGATGACTTGGTTGAATATTTTGTACAGAAGTCTATTGCAAATGGTATTGATATAATAAGAATCTTTGACGCTTTAAATGATATCAGAAACCTTGAAACCGCTATCAAGGCAGCAAACAAGGAAAAAGGCCATGCTCAGGTTGCGATTTCATACACTCTCGGCGAAGTTTTCACTCATGAGTATTATATGGATTACGCAAGAAGAATAGAAGCTGCAGGTGCAGATTCTATATGTATCAAGGATATGGCGGCGCTTCTTACTCCGTATGAGGCTTCCTCGCTTGTTAAGGATATTAAGTCTGCGGTAAAGATCCCTGTTCAGCTTCATACTCATTATACCTCCGGACTTGCTTCTATGTGTATAATGAAGGCTGTTGAAGCGGGCGTTGACGCTGTAGATACTGCTATGTCACCGCTTGCTCTCGGAACGTCTCATGCTCCTACAGAGTCTATTGTCGCTACTTTCCAGGGAACTGAATATGATACAGGTCTTGACCTTGTAAAGCTGAATGAGATCAGAGATTACTTTATGACTCTTCGTAAAAAGTACATTGACAGCGGACTGCTTGACCCTTCAATGCTTGCGACAAATACTAATGCGCTTCTGTATCAGGTTCCTGGCGGAATGCTCTCAAACCTTCTTTCTCAGCTGAAACAGGCCGGTAAGGCAGATCAGCTTGAGGATGTTTTAAAGGAAGTTCCCAGAGTTCGTAAGGATTCCGGATTCCCTCCGCTCGTTACTCCGACTTCTCAGATCGTCGGTACTCAGGCGGTATTTAATGTAATTATGGGCGAGAGGTATAAAACTGTAACAAAAGAGTTCAAGGGACTTGTAAAAGGTGAATACGGTAAAACACCTGTTCAGATCGATCCTGAATTTCAGAAGAAAATTCTTGGAGCTGAAGAGCCTATAACCTGCCGTCCTGCAGATCTGCTCAAGCCTGAACTTGAGGAAATGCGTAAGGAATGTGCGGATTGGACGGAGCAGGAGGAAGACGTTCTTACCTATGCTATGTTTCCGAAGGTTGCACCCAAATTCTTTGAACAGAGAAGAAATAAGAAATACGGAGTTGACGGAAAACATTCCGACGCTGTAAATAAAGTTCATCCTGTTTAACAAGTTGTGATAAGCTGTCCAATAAAAAGGACAGCTTTTGTTTTTGTATAAAATAACCTTGCGAAAAATTGTTTTTCATGTTATAATAGATATAGTAAAGGACGGAGGATTTACATTAATGAATAAAAAAGAAATAAACGAGATAAAGAAAAATTTCAGCGACGACTGCGGCTTTTTTACGGTCAATCACGTTGTTCAGGCTTTTGTTGACTCAGAGAAGAATATTAAATTTAAATCTAACCAGCTTTATAATACAATGCCTGCGGACGAATCTGAGCTTATAATGATAATATTGAAAAAGGTTCTTAGCGGCTCTGTGGGAAAAAACCTTCTTGAATATCAGTTTCCTAAGGATGCGTATCTGGAGGGCGGTGCACAGCCGTTTTTCTATGAAATAATGAAAAGTAAATTTCTTGATGATGAGATAACGGATAAATTTCTGAATACTATTACAGAGAAAATGGAATATGTATCTACATATGCAATTTTTTCCGCTCACTGTACTTATTCCGTTCTAAATAAAAACAAGTCGGGCGAGATCTCGGAGGATGCTGAATCGGAGATAGACTATAATTTTATTATTACCGCAATTTGTCCGGTAAATCTACGGATTGACGGACTTATTTACAGTGATGAATCTAATGAGATATTGAAAAAGGCTTCCTGCGACCGTATAGTAGAGCTGCCGAGCGACGGATTTTTGTTTCCTGTGTTTTCCGACCGTTCTCCTGACGTTAACGGAGTTTTGTACTATACTAAAAATCCGAAAAAGCCCAACACGTCTATTGTTGACGACCTGCTGGGCTGTGAGTTCGTTATGTCGTGTCAGTCTGAAAAAGAAACATTCCGTTCTATTCTCAATAATGTAGTAGGCGACGAGCTTGATTATGACCTTATTACAACAGTCAATGATAAGATAGCCGAAATTGTTGATCAGTCCAGTCACGAAACCGAGATACCTACTGTTGACGATAAAAAGCTATCATCTATTTTGTGGGAAGCCGGCGTAAGTCAGGAAAAGCTTGAACATCTTCCTAAGGTTTATGAATCCGCATTAGGAGATAAGCCACTTACGGCAATTAACCTTGTTGAGCGTAAAACAGTACTTTCTGTTCCCAGTATTACTGTAAATATAGCCAAGGACGCTGTCGATAAGGTACGAACTCAGGTTATAGAGGGTAGGAAGTGCCTGATCATCGACCTTGACGACCCTGAAATATCAGTTAATGGAATGCCGGCAAATATAGAATAAAAAATCTGTCCGGGACATAAGTCTTGGACAGATTTTTTGAGAAAGGATATATTATCTATCGGAAAGAGGCGTATATTCTCTTTCCGCAGAAATGCTTCTGTATGCAGGTCTGATTATTTTTCCTGCGTTTATAAGCTCCTCCATTCGGTGAGCTGACCAACCTGCAATTCTTGCAACTGCAAAGATAGGAGTGTAAAGCTCCATAGGAAGTCCCAGCATACTATATGCAAAACCGCTGTAAAAGTCCACGTTAGCGCTGACTCCCTTGTATATTTTTTTCTCCTTTGCAATAACCTTAGGCGCAAGCTCTTCGACCTTGGAATACAGTGCAAATTCCTCGGTACGGCCTTTTTCCTGAGAAAGGCTTTCAACAAACTTTCTGAAAACCCTTGCTCTGGGATCAGAAATTGAGTAAACCGCATGCCCCATTCCGTAAATAAGTCCCGCCTTGTCAAATGCCTCCTTGTGAAGCAGTTTTGTAAGATATTCTTCAATAGCCGAATCGTCGCTCCAGTCGCTGACATTTGCTTTAAGATCCTCAAACATCTTCATTACCTTTATATTTGCTCCGCCGTGTTTAGGGCCCTTGAGGGAGCATAAAGCCGCTGCTATAGCTGAATAGGTATCAGTTCCCGAGGAGGTTACAACATGAGTAGTAAACGTGGAATTGTTTCCTCCGCCGTGTTCGGCATGGAGAACCAGAGCTATGTCTAGTACCTTAGCTTCAAGCTCGGTATATTTGCAGTCTGGTCTGAGCAGATAAAGAATATTTTCAGCAGTGGATTTTTCAGGGTCGGGGAGATGAATGAAAAAGCTCTGCTTTCCTATATAAAAATTATATGCCTGAAAACCATATACAGAAAGTATAGGAAATACCGCTATTAGCTGAAGACACTGGCGCATAACGTTGTCCAGTGAAATATCGTTGGCATTGGAGTCGTAAGAGTGAAGCGTAAGAATACTTTTTGCCAGAGTATTCATCATATCATCACTTGGAGCCTTCATTATAACGTCGCGTACAAAGTTAGTCGGAAGCGTTCTGTATTCACCCAGAAGCTTTGAAAAATCGTCAAGCTGCTGCTTTGAAGGCAGTTCACCGTACAGCAGAAGATAAACTATTTCTTCAAATCCGAAGCGCTTGTCCTTTACAAAACCGTCTATTATATCCTTGACATTAATCCCGCGGTAAAACAGTTCTCCGTCACAGGGAACCGAAACTCCGTCCTTTAAAACGCTTGAGCGCACCTCGGAAATCTCGGTAAGTCCGGCTAAAACGCCCTTTCCGTTTATATCTCTTAATCCTCTTTTAACGTCGTATTTTCCGTAAAGCTCAGGGTTTATCTGATTATGCATGACACATTTTTTTGTTAGCTCCCTGATCTCGGGCGTGATGTCGGAATAATTGTTTTCCATGTGTTTTACCTCCTGTTTCTCATTCGTTAAGATACCTTGCGGCATTGTCGGCTACTTTTGTCATAAGCCTGCTTACGGTTTCGATCTCACTGTCGGTAAGCCCTTTTATAAGCTTTTGATTTATTTGTTCCTTAAGCTTATAAATATAATTTACGACCGGCAGACCTTTCTCTGTTACAAAAGCGTGTCTGCGTCTTCCGTCGGTCTTATCGTCTTCAATTCTGATATACTCCAGCTTTTGAAGTTTTTTTACCGAGCGCGTTATTGTGCTTTTATCAAAACCGCCCCTGTTTGCAAGGTCTGCAAGATTAATACCGGGATTTTCGGAAATTATTATCAGAAAAAACTGCTGACCGCTGCCGATTCCGAACTGCTTAAGCTCTCGGTCATAGTATGCCTTGCATTGCCTTGTAATAATCGACGAGTATTTGCTGAATCTGTACTGCGGATCCATAAAGGCGCCTCCGTATCGGTTAGTTGAATATACAACTATTATATCACAGTATAGTTTACAAGTCAACCTTTTTCACCTAATTTTCACAAAAGGATTGATTATAGTCAAATATATTGCTGCTTTTTAGGATAAAAGCTTGAAAAGACCGTAATTTTTATATATAATAAAACAGAAAGGAAAGTGATTATTTTGGAACAGAAAACCAATGTAATGCGTATTCTTGACAAGAATAAAATCAAATATAAGGAACACAGCTATTTTGATACAGATGCGGTCAGCGGAATCGAGGTAGCACAGGCGCTTGGCCAGAACCCTGAGCAGGTATTTAAAACTCTTGTTACGACCAGCCCGAAATCTAAAAAGTATTATGTCTTTATGATCCCTGTCGCCGAGGAACTTGATATGAAGAAAGCCGCAAAGGCTGTAGGAGAGAAGTCAATTGAGATGATAAAATCAAAAGATCTTCTTCCGATTACAGGCTATGTTCACGGCGGCTGTTCTCCCATAGGAATGAAAAAGCAGTTTGTAACGACAATACACATAACTGCCGAAGATTTTGAAACTATACTTTTCAGCGGAGGTAAGATCGGTTATCAGGTGGAGCTTTCACTGTCAGATTTGCAAAAGATAGTGCGAATTTCTACGGCGGATATAATTGTTGACTTATAGAATAACTGCAATAATTAAGCCGCAGATATAAATATAAATCTCTGCGGCTCGGTTATATTTTTTTTCATCTGCTGTCAAATAAATCATACGGCTCAAATACTTCATAATATCAGTTATTATTTACCTGATAAAATTGTCCTTTACATATTTGATAAGAGCCATTTCTGATAGATACTCGCCCTTTGCCGGATATGTTTTTTCCATTTTTTCTGCAATCAAGTATTCTTCTTCTGCTTTTGTAAAGTCCTTTTCTATGATCAAATAGTAAGCATACATAAGACGCTTTCTCATTATATATGTTTTACCGGTAGTTATTATATACTTTTTCAGTTCATTATCATAAACCTCGTTTATTTCCTCTGCAGTACAGCCGTTCATTATCATACAGAATATCATTTCACATCGGCATTCGTTCTGATATAAAGTATATGTGTCATTATTTTCTGCAACAGAACGATACTCTTCTTCGGCAGCTTTGAAATCATGTCTGTTCATCAACAGATTAGCTTCAATGCAGGTTAAAGCTGTTCCGAATTCGCATTGTTTTTCTTCATCTGTAAAAGTCAAAAGGTTTTCTGGCATATCCTCAAGCCGTGTACCTTGAAACTGAAGTGCATTAATGAGCATTGTTTTATAAATTGTTATTCTGACGGCAGGAGATTTTTTCATCAAAATAATATTATAGCCGTCAGTTCCTATTCCCATTGCTGCTGTGGGAATAATGTTAATTATTCCAATTGCCAATGACAAGATTGCAAATATTAAAAAGCCTGTTAAAACAAAAGGATTTTTTGAAAGCAGGATAACGAATAAGCAAATAAGTGCCGTCAAAAAGTTAAAAAACACACCTCCGAAATTATACCAAAAATAAGGCAGCTCCTCAGGTTTTTCGACTTCTGTATGGGTGAGAATGCATTGTCCGCCGGTGCCTGCAATATTGAATTTGCGCGTTACAAGCTTATTTTTTTCCTTCACAAATGTAAAACTTCCTATTCTGAAAGAAATGAAATCATATCCTGTTAGAAGCCCCATTACAAGATGTCCGGATTCGTGAATAAGGATGATAGCAAAAATAGAAGTCAATGCTATTATCAATATAAAAACCAGCGCATACGGAGTAGATACACCGCTTTTTGTAAGGTAGTCTATTAAAACGGCAATAGAAAAGCCGCATACTCCTCCTATTAGATAAAACAAAAGGATAATAGGATTGAATTTACTTTTTTTCTTTTTTCTTTTAGTCATGTTTTACTCCTCTTAATTGATTACTTTTATTATTGTGATCTCTCTGTAGTGTGTTTTCATTATTATAGCACTCAACGTAACATAAGTCAACAAAAAGACGCCCTTGACAAAAGTCAAAAGCGTCTAAAATTATTTATGGCGAAAGAGGAGCATTCAATTAAAGCTCGATAATAACCTTACCGCTTGCAGTCGGAGTAACGTCAACAGCCTTATCGGTTGAAGCAATTTCAATTCTGAATGAAGCGGCTGTAGCTGTGTAAGAACACTCTATCGTGTTGCCGTTTCTTACTGCTGTAAGCTCAAACACCTTGTTAGCTTCGGTATCGTAGATCGGGCAGGTTGCCGATTTACCGTCCTCAAGCTCGAAAATCTTGAAAGTTGTGCCGTTGAGATAATCATATTCAACATCTCTTACGAACTTTCCGTAAGGAATAATGCTGTTCGGCTTAGCAAGAGCAGGAATCTCAAAGTAAGAGCATTTATGGCTGTACCACTTGCCGCCTTCGATTACCTTGCCTGTGATAATGTCTGTCCATCTGCCCTCAGGAACATAGTACTGTGCCATGCTCTCGTCATTAAGAATAGGAGCAACCAGAATATTGTCGCCGAACATATACTGTCTGTCAAGCGTAAGGCAGGCAGGATCGTTTGCGTAATCAATGACCATTGCTCTCATAACAGGCATACCAACCTCGTGAGTCTTGATAGCCTGAGCCCAGATGTAAGGCATAAGCTGTCCCTTGAGCTTTGTGAAGAAGCGCAGAACATCACAGGATTCCTCGTCGAACAGCCATGGCACCCTGTAAGACTGATTTCCGTGCAAACGGCTGTGTGATGAGAACATACCGAAAGCAGCCCATCTCTTGTAGATGTCGGGAGTAGCGGTAGCCTCGAAGCCTGCCATATCGTGGGATGTAAAGCCGAAGCCTGAAATACAAAGCGACAGACAGCCTCTTACTACCTCAGCCATAGAGTTGTAATTAGCAGAACAGTCACCGCCCCAGTGAACAGGGAACTGCTGACCGCCGGCAGTTGCGGAACGTGCAAACAGACAAGCCTTATTTTCACCGTAGTATTCCTTTAATACGTTGAATACACATTCATTGTAAAGATGAGTATAGTAGTTGTGCATCTTGATCGGATCTGAGCCGTCAAAATAAACAACATCTTTTGTAGGAATTCTCTCGCCGAAATCTGTCTTAAATGTATCGACTCCCATTTCGCAGAGCTTTCTGAGGTATCCTGCATACCAGTCGCAGGCGGCAGGATTTGTAAAGTCAACAATAGCCATACCAGGCTGCCACTCGTCGCACTGGAAAACAGAGCCGTCCTTTTTCTTGATGAAGTAGCCGTTTTCCATACCCTCGTCAAACAGCTTTGAACGCTGACCAACATAAGGGTTGATCCAGACGCAGGTTTTAAGACCCTTGTTCTTGTGAAGTCTTTCAAGCATTGCCGGAGGATCCGGGAACTGTGACTTATCCCATTCAAAGTTGCACCACTCAAAGCCTTTCATCCAGAAGCAGTCAAAGTGGAATACCTGTAGAGGAATATCTCTTTCAGCCATACCGTCGATAAACGAAGTGATAGTTTCTTCATCATAGTTAGTGGTAAAGGAAGTTGTAAGCCACAAGCCGAAAGAAAATGCGGGAGGAAGCGCAGGCTTTCCGGTAAGATCAGTATAGCCTTTAAGTACCTCGGTAAGATTTTCTCCTCCGAAGATATAATATTCGAGATTCTCTCCTGGAACAGTGATCGAAACTTTTGAAACAGTATCGGAAGCTACTTCATAGGAAACCTTATCGGTGCTGTTTACAAATACGCCGTAGCCTCTGGAGGAAACATAGAACGGAACCGACTTATACGACTGATCGGAGCAGGTTCCGCCATCAGCGTTCCATATTTCAACATTCTGTCCGTTCTTTGTAAAGGTAGTGAACTTTTCGCCGAAGCCGTAAAAATATTCGCCAACCGATGTATCAAACTGTTCACGGATATATGTTCTTGTAGGATCGGCGGGGTAGCTCCAGAATGTATCGTCAAGCTGAGTCTGAAGTCTAGCCTGAGCTTTATAAGCGCTCTCAAAAATAACTCCGGCAGATCTCCAGGCGCCGCCCGTCAATCTCTTATCCTTATAATAATACTGAACGCTCCATGTTTCTTTGGATATAACAAGCTTTGTGTCGCCGGTTACAAGAACAGCTTCCTTATCGGTAATTGTGACCTGAGGCTTGTAGCTGCCCTCGTTAAGCTGGAAATGAGGACCGTTGTCGGTATAGCCCTTGTGATGAGTAATACTTACCTTAATGCAGTTTTCCTGTGTAGATGTATAGGAAATTTCAAGATTAGCGCTTCCCAGCATCATAGCTCGGTTATAAACTACAAAGGGAGTAGCATTAACTACCAAACCGTTTTCAGTTTCGGTAATTTCAAACGCCTGATTTGCATAATTGACTTCGTAGCCTCTTTGATTAAGCCAGAATCCGTCTGCAAATTTCATAGATATGACCTCCAATATAATAAAATTTTGAGCAGAATATAAAAATATTAATTCCGCAAGTTTTTTGAATATTACGGACAGCTTTTTCCGTTAACTATATTTTATAGCATATTCGCATAAATTGCAATAGTAAAATACTATTTTATTTGATTATTTTAAGATTTTCAAAACGATGCAAGTAAAATATTTGTTAATTGGCTTGGTTCAAATATAAATATATGAAAATCTGCGGCAGCGTTTACATTTAAATATTATTCTTACGGTTGCGATGAGTAATGAAGGAGTCGAACTCATCTATGTGCTCGTATCTGTCGCAGGGGTATTCGCTACACTTTTTATAATGCCTCCTGTTCCCAAGAAAATAAGGAATTCTAATTCATAAAATCTATATCATAACGTGTACCATGTGATAACAGAACTCCATCCGACAGTTCTACACAAAGAATACAGGTATTCACATCGTTAAAATCGTTATGCCCATTATCGATCCACTCAGAGAACGCCTTTCTCAATTTTTCTGCCAGAACCGCATTTTCCTCCTCGCCCCAATATCCCAGGTTCTTTGCCGTTCCGTGCGCGGTAAACCATTCTCCCGAAATGGCGACAATCGGATTGTTTGCAATCTGCTTCATCTTATTGGACTGACCATGAGAGATTATATAAAAGCACCTATCCTCATAAAAAGCATTGACAAACCGCACATAGGGCATACCGTTTTCCTCAGTGGCTAGCGCAATGACGGTATCCTTACCAAAACGCTCAACCATAATCTGTTCAGCTTGTTTTGTTAATTTCTCCATTAATGACTCCTATCTACAATCAAATCATGCTGCGAGTGGCTTGGGTTATGTAGTTTTTTTTAGGTTTATCAATGCCTCGGAATTGTTGGAAAGCACCGCTCGAACGATTTGGCATTGCCCCATTGTATACATAGTTTGTATTTTTATTCGATACTTAAAAATTCCTCAGGTATATATGAAAGGCAGTCTTTTATGGTTTGCCGTGAAAATCCCTCAACAAAATTTCTGGAAAGCAGGTCGTCGGTATATTCAGCATACGGATAAACCGTGCAGTTATACCAGTAAGAATCATAATAATCGGCTTCAAAATGAGAAATAACGGGAATAGCTTTTACATTTTCAAAAGTTATTTCATTTGTATCATAGTTCTTTACAACATCAAGATCGCCTATTATTCCAACCAGAGATTTTGTATCGTACATTGTTGAGATAAAATTGCCGAGTCCGTAATAAACGAAGGCTTGTCCGCCGTCCGGCTTATCAAGATAGCCGCAGGTCGAAATAGTGTGAGCCTGTGTTCCTATTATAAGATCGGCGCCCCATTCTACCAGCTTAGGAGTAAGCGTTTGCTGCTGGGTATTTATTTCGTTCATAATCTCAGTTCCGTAATGACAGGAAACAACTACTACATCGGCTTTTTTATCCGCTTCTTCTATCTGACGCTTGATTGTTGCTTCGTCAGAAAGATAAATAACCTCGGCTTCTCCTCCGTTTAAAGATATTCCGTTGGTATGCTCCATATATCCCAGAAAAGCAAAGGTAATACCGTTTACCGTCATAGTTTTTATATTTTCCGAATCCTCGTGAGAACGGTATGCTCCGTAATGTACAACATTCTTGGTATCCCAGTAATCGAGAGAAGAGATAAGACCGTCTTCGCCCTTATCCAAAACATGATTATTGCACATTGAAATTACATTGAACCCCACATCGTCAACAACTTCGTCACCGACGGCTGAAGGAGAGCAGAAGGAAGGATAGCTTGTAGGCTCATAGCTGTCTGTTACAAGAGTTTCCTGATTAAGCACTGCAACATCGGCGCTTTGAATATATTTTTTTATATGCTCATAGCAGCCGGAGAAATCATATTCTGTTCCTCCGCCTTTTTTCAGTGCTTCAACATAGATATTGTCATGTATAAGGTTATCACCTGCGCAGACAAAATGAGCTGAGGTTTTTCCTGACGGTTTTTCCGATACTGACGAAAAATCGTTCTCGGAGGGACCTTCTGAGGAAGAAGCGGTATCTGACTGATCTGCGGAAGAATTCTCATGCTTTTCAATTGAATTAACTGGATTATCCTCTCCGAAACGGTCTGTATCCTGAATAGGAGTTCCTGCACATGAAACGCAGTATAATGCAGATAATACTGACATTAACAGAGCCGTTAATTTTTTTAGATCAATTTTCATATGTTGTCCTTTCAAAATATGTGTGTTATAATATATTTGACGGTTTTTATTTAATTATAGCATATGACTTTTGAATATACAAGATTAATTCAACAAAATGAGGAAATAAATATGAAAATACTAATTGACGCAGATGGCTGTCCGGTTGTGGGAATTACTGTAAAAACAGCGGAAAAGTACGGCATTGAAGTTACAATAATCGCTGATACATCTCATGAATACCATTATGAAAATGCAAAGATAATTACAGTCGACAAGGGTGCGGACAGCGTTGACCTCAGGCTTGCTAATCTTATAGATCAGGGAGATATTGCCGTTACTCAGGATTATGGGCTTGCGGCTATGGTTTTGGCGAAAAAGGGTATACCGATAAGACAGGACGGTCTGATATATAATGAGTATAATATCGATTCTCTATTAATGGAACGGTACAGTGCCGCAAAAATTCGCAGAGCCGGCGGCAGACTTAGGGGAAATCATAAAAGAACTTCGGAAGAAGATAAAGCATTTGTTAAAGCTCTTTGTGAAATTATAATGAAAAATAAATAAAACACTGGATTTTTTTTAGCATATGTGCTATAATTCCAGTAATGAATTACATTGATTCATATTTATCTTTACATGGAAGGGGTCGCAGATATGAACATTGACATAATTATGAAAGAATTGACGCTGGAAGAAAAGGCTTCGCTTTGTTCCGGACTTGATTTCTGGCATACCAAACCTGTTGAAAGGCTTGATATACCATCGGTCATGGTTTCGGACGGACCTCACGGACTGAGAAAAAACGTGGAGAATTCTGAAAATCCCAACGAGTCTATTAAGGCGGTGTGCTTTCCTACTGCGTCGGCGCTTGCCTGTTCCTTTGACAGAACCTTGCTTGAAACGCTTGGTAAGGCGATAGGTGAGGAATGTCAGCATGAAAGGCTTGCGGTCGCACTCGGACCCGGCTGTAACATAAAACGCTCGCCTTTGTGCGGACGTAATTTTGAGTATTTTTCCGAAGACCCGTATCTTTCCGGTCAGCTTGCTGCCGCACATATAAAGGGCGTACAGAGCAGGGGAGTCGGAACCTCCTTAAAGCATTTTGCCTGCAATAATCAGGAGTACAGAAGAATGTCTGTATCTGCCGAGGTAAGTGAAAGAGCCTTAAGAGAAATTTATTTAGCTCCTTTTGAAACGGCAGTAAAGGAGAGCAGACCTTGGACGGTAATGTGTTCTTACAACAGGATAAACGGTGTTTTTTCTTCTGAAAACAAAAGACTTCTTACAGATATTCTCAGGGACGAATGGGGATTTGACGGACTTGTAATGAGCGATTGGGGCGCTGTAAACGACAGAGTAGAGGGAATAAAAGCAGGTCTTGACCTTGAAATGCCCACCAGCTATGAAAAAAATGACAGACTAATAGTTGAGGCGGTCAAATCGGGCAGACTTAATGAATCGGAGCTCGATAAATGCGTAAGACGTATTCTTGAAATGATAGATAGGTATCTTGAAAACGCCGAGCCTGAAACCTTATGGGATATGAACAGACACCATGAGCTTGCAAGAAGGATCGAATCAGAATGCATCGTTCTTTTGAAAAACGAAAACGAAGTTCTTCCGCTGAACAAAAATAAGAAAATCGCCTTTATAGGAAAATTTGCCGAAACTCCGCGGTATCAGGGCGGAGGAAGCTCTCATATCAATTCCTTTAAGGTAACTTCCGCACTTGACGCCGTCAGCGAATATGCAGAGGTAACCTATGCTGAGGGATATGATCTTACCGGAAACAGCAATGAAATTCTGCTAAGCAAAGCTGTAAGCTGTGCTGAAAATGCAGATACGGCAGTTATTTTCGCCGGACTTCCGGACGAGTATGAATCAGAAGGATATGACAGAAGTCATATGAGCCTGCCGGAAAATCAGCTGAAGCTTATAGATGAAATATGCAGGGTAAATAAAAATACTATTGTGGTACTTCACAACGGTTCGCCTGTTGAAATGCCTTTTGCCGGAAAGGTAAAGGGGATACTTGAAACGTATTTAGGCGGTCAGGCAGTAGGCGGCGCTGTTTGCGATGTTCTGTTCGGAAAGTCTAATCCATGCGGAAAGCTGCCGGAAACATTTCCGATAAAGCTTTCAGGTAATCCGTCTTATCTGAATTTTCCCGGAGAGGGTGACAAGGTTCAATATAATGAAGGTATTTTCGTAGGCTATAGGTATTATGATTATAAAAATACAGAACCGCTGTTCCCGTTCGGACATGGTTTAAGCTATACAGCCTTTGAATACAGCGATTTCAAGTTATCACATTCAGAGATCAACGACGGCAAGCTTCTTACAGCTGAGGTAACTGTCAGAAATATCGGCAGCAGAGCAGGCAAGGAGATAGTTCAGCTTTATGTTTCCGGCAGAAAATCGTCAGTTATCAGACCGCTTAAAGAGCTTAAAGGCTTTGAAAAGGTAGAGCTGAAACCCGACGAAGCAAAAAAAGTCATGTTCAGGCTGGACAGCAGAGCGTTTTCTTATTACTGCGAGGAGATCGGAGATTGGTATGCTGAATCAGGCGAATATGAAATTATGGTCGGCGCATCGTCTGCAGATATACGTCTGAAAGATTCAGTATATGTAAATACAGGAAGAAGGCTTCCGCTTCACTTTACCTTGAACAGTACCTGCGGAGATATTATGGCAGTACCCGAGGGGCGCAGGATCTTCAGTGAGCTTATTTCGTCTGTCAATATGGGTGTTGACGAAAAGGATACTGCAATTATGGGAGACGGTTCGGCTCAGATGGCTGATTCTATGATGAAGGATCTTCCGGTAAGGGGAATGATAAGCTTCAGTGCAGATCCAGATATTGAGCTGGACAGGCTTCAGAGTTTGATCGACAGGCTTAATGAAGAAGTAAATAAAAAATAATTGTTTAAACTGAAATACAATAAAAACGGACTGCAATTTAAATGCAGTCCGTTTAATTATCAGATTAGGTAATGCTTTGGGGAGTAAGCTTTTCATAAATATCGTTGTAGCTTACCTCCATTTTCTCCATTATCTCCGAATAAAGCTTGGATACAGCAGGAGAATCGTATTCAACGATCAGAGAGTCAATATTCTTCTCGACATAATCCATATCAACCGGAAGACGCTTTATAATAAACCAGCCGTATTCAGTTGATTCCACCAGATCGCTTACTTCATTTTCTTTAAGTTTAAAGCCGGCATTTTTGAACTCGTCTACAAAATTGGAATTGCGGTTCATATAGTAGCCCTGTTCATATGTTTCCATTCCGGGATCCCAGCCGTACTCTTTAATAAGCTTATCAAAATCCTCGCCGCTTTTTGCTTTATCAAGCACTTCTTCAGCAAGCTTTTTTGCTTCTTCCTTAGAAGCCTTCTGCTCTTCCTCGGACAGATCGCTGAAAGCGCTTTTTTTCGCAGTCATTTTTTCCGAGAGAGTCATGTCGTCGTAGTTTTTCTTTGTATCTTCATCAGTGATTTCAGCCTTGCACTGATAAGGAATAAGTATCTGCCGAACACGGGCATATTTGTCAGTATCCTTAACTATTTTCCTGAATTCTTCCTTAGTTGTAGCGTATTTGCCTCCGTTTGTGAAAAGAGTACTTTCAACCTTTTCATAAAGACGGGAAAGCTCTACCATACGCTTATACAGGTCGTCCGTTAGATATGAGCTTTTCAGAGCTTCCTGATACTCCTCCTCTGTTTTGTAGTTTTTCTTTGCGGAGGCTATCGTTTCCTCAACAAACTTATTGTCCTCTTCATCAAGCTCAATATCGTTCTCCTTGCACAGATGGAGAGTTACATATTCCTGCTTGAGCTGTGTTATTACATCGTTCATCAGCAGTTCAAATCCGCCTTCGGTCTGAGAAATAACGTCAAGTGTTGCACCGTAGTTCTTTGTATAAAGGTTGATAGTATAGAAATAATAATATCTGAAGGTATCGAAATCAACGTCAATACCGTCGATAGTACATACAATAAGGTTTTCGGTATCTACCTTTTCACCGTCAACAGTAAGTGAAGCAACGGGAACTTCGGCAGTGCTGTCTACGGAAGAATCAATTTCTGAGAGCGAAGATGAATTTTCTGTTTTAGATGAACTTTCATTCTTTTCAGCACAGGAAGCAAAAACAGAAACAGCCAGAGTAAGAGCCAGTATCATTGCAGAGCATTTTTTCAGCATAAATAATAAATCCTTTCATTGCCTATAGATAAAAACAATTTAAATATAAGATATATTATAATGCTTCAATGTGTTTATTATGTGACAATATATTTAACATTTCTATGAACAAGCTTTTATGGCACAATTTTCATTTATATTGACAAAAGAAAAGGAGGGTAGTATAATTTATTCAGCTAATAAAAATCAGCTTTGAAAGGTTATGAATATATGGAATTCGGAAAATATATAGCTCACAGGGGATTGTACGGAAAAGACGTACCTGAAAACTCGCTCAGGGCGTTTGAAAACGCTGTACGCAGCGGAGTGCCTGCGGAGCTTGATGTCAGGCTGACAAAGGACGGCAGGATAGTAGTTTTTCATGACAGTTCTCTGCTCAGAATGTGCTCGGTCGACGCAGAAATTTCAGATTTTACATACGACCAGCTTTCTTCATTTAAGCTTGAAGGAAGCAATGAGAAAATTCCGCTTTTATCTGAAGTATTATCTCTTGTGCAAGGAAGAATACCTCTGCTTATAGAAGTGAAGGACGGCGCTCCATTCTGGACACTTGAAAAAAGACTGTATCATCTGCTTAAAGGCTACAAGGGTGAATATGCAGTCGAAAGCTTTGATCCGTTTTCTGTATTATGGTTCAGGCTGTTTGCTCCGAAGGTGTTCAGGGGGCAGCTTATTTCAGCTTATAGATCGGGTAAGGGAAGCCGTTATTTAGCAAGGCTGATATGCTCCCGTTCAATAGTGTGGAAATTAATTTCAAAGCCAGATTTTATAGCCTGCGACCTGCGGTCTGTTACTCTTGAAACGGCTTTCAGCGCATTTAAAATAAACGCAGATCTTTATACCTGGACTGCAGCGTCCCCGGAGCTTGCACATGAGGCTCTTAAATTTTCTAAAACTGTAATAGCGGAAAACTTTCCTGATGATTTCGACTTTAAAAACGGTGAATAATATGAATTTGGTCAAACCTCAGATAGCTTCTTTTCTGAAAGCTGAAAACGATATAATGAAGCTTATAAAAAACGCCTTGGAAAACGACGCTGAAATAAGCGGATCACTTATAAAAGACGCTCTGCTTGAATATGAGGATATGTCTTATCTGTCGTTTAGCGGCTGCAAATTTGAAAACTGCCGTTTCAGTGAAAGTTCGTTTGAGAAAACCTCCTTTACAGACTGTATATTCAAGGGCTGCGATTTCTCTAACTGCGGCGGAACGGATTGCTACCTATGCCGATGTGAGATACTGTCATCAAAACTTATCGGTGCAAATTTTTCAAACTCCGTTTTTAAGGAAGTTCTTTTCAGAAGCTGTATATGTACCTATGCGGTCTTTGACGGATCATCTGTAAGAAATGTCTGTACTGAGGGGTGTGATTTCAGCAGTGCAGAGCTATCATGCTGTACACTGAAAGGCTTTGCTCCATCTGACAGCAGATTTATCGGAGCGTCATTTTTCAAAACAATGCTTAAAGGTACGGATTTTTCCGATTGCCAGCTTGCAGGAATAAAAATATCCGAGGGCTTTCCCGAGCTCAAAGGGGCTGTTGTATCGCCGTCACAGGCGCTTGAGCTTTCTGCGCTTCTGGGAATAAAAATAAAGGACGATTAGCTAAACAGAGCCTGTTTGTTTTCAGTCGGTATTAATATACTGATTTCGGCCGAACAGGCTCTGCGGTATTTAAATAGGCTGAAGCTTGATTAGAAATTTGTTTTTTTCTGATATTATTAAGCCGTCACGCTGCATTTTGCTTATCTCATTTGATAGTGCGCTTCGGTCAACACAAAGATAATCGGCAAGCTGCTGACGGTTAAATGGGATAAAAAATTCCCGGCTGCCGTTTAGCTGCGACTGGAAGGAGAGGTATGAAATAAGCCGTTCTCTTATTGTCTTTGGTGAAATATCGTTTATCTTTCTGGTCAAACTAAGATTCTTTGACGCAATTATATTCAGAAGGTTTTTTATAATGCTACGGCTGTATTCATGAGAAACCGATGAATTTATAAGGCTTTCGGGGTTTAAAAACATTATCTCGGATCTATCATATGCAACTGCGTCAACCATAAGCGGTTCGGAATCGGAACAAGCGTAAACCTCAGCAAAGATATGCCCGGCCGAAGCCTCTGAAATTATGCTTCTTGTTCCGAATATATCGCTTTTTTCAATAATGACTTTTCCTGATAAAACAAGGCCCATATTTTTTAGGACATTTCCTGTATAAAAAATAAATTCGCCCTTTTCATATATTTTGGTAAAAGCTTCCGATTCTTCGATTATTTTTCTTACTGCTTCTATCGGAATACCGTCAAACAGCGCAGTTTTAGATATAAAGTCTATATTCATAGTTTTATTTTCCTTAAAATACCAATAAAATCTTTTTTAAATGTTGTAAAAACAACAGACATTATATAAATATTATATTATAATATGCTCATGAAGTCAAACAAAATATACTTCAAATCAGGAGGTAAATAAAATGATAAGAAAGATCATACAAATAGACGCTGATAAGTGCAATGGCTGCGGACTTTGCGCTGAGGCTTGCCACGAGGGAGCAATAGGAATGGAAAACGGAAAGGCAAAGCTTCTGAGGGACGATTACTGCGACGGACTGGGAGATTGTCTGCCTGCCTGTCCGGTCAACGCAATTGCTTTTGTGGAAAGGGAAGCGGCTCCCTATGACGAAAAAGCTGTTATGGAAAACAAGAAAAAACTGCAAGACCAAAAACCGCTGCCATGCGGATGCCCGGGAACTAATTCTAAGACTATAAAAAGAAGAAACGACGAATCCGAAGCAGCGCCGATAAAATTACATTCTCAGCTCGGACAGTGGCCAGTCCAGATCAAGCTTGCTCCAATCAACGCTCCTTATTTTAATAATGCAGATCTGCTTATTGCGGCAGATTGTACTGCATATGCATACGGCGATTTTCATAATTCGTTTATACGCGGAAAAATTACGCTTATAGGCTGTCCAAAGCTTGATAACGGAGATTATTCTGAAAAGCTTACCGAAATTATAAAATACAATAATATAAAAAGCGTTACTGTAGTAAGAATGGAGGTTCCGTGCTGCGGCGGAATAGAAAACGCAGTGAAAAAAGCACTTCAAAACAGCGGCAAATTTATTCCGTGGCAGGTAGTAACGGTTTCAACTGACGGAAGGCTTTTATAATATGGCTATTAACCTTAAGATGAAAGTCTGAATTTTGATTGTACTTTTGAAACGGCAGAATCTATGATCTGCCGTTTCTTTGTATTTTTAAGCAGCTGATAAATTTCTTTAGCGTTTCTTAAGCTAATCTTAAATTCGTCCTAAACGCTTGAATAGATAAATTTAATATGCTATACTTACAATTGTTGAAAAACAAAAACTTAAAGAAAGGAAAAAAGAGAATATGAAAATAAGAAAGCTTAACCGCGGTCTTTTACTCGGAGCTGTGCTTATTGCCGGAACAGTGTCCTATGTTGTATACGACAATAATCAGTTCGGTAAAAACAAAGAGGATATTCAAAAAGCAGTCGAAAGCTATTTTGAAAGCATGGAAGAAGTAAACGTAAGCAGCAAGGATTCTATAGCGGAAAACTGCAGAAACCTCATAAATGATAAATGGGCCTATGATAAATCCGCTGAGGATAGTTATTACAGAACTAAAAAAGAAATAATTAATTCGCTTGACAATTATACGGAGGAAAATATCGCTACAGGTTATATTTCGGAATACGACTGCTCACCGAAAAACTTTAATGTCAAGAAAAACGGACCTAACGGAGCGGTCGTTACGCTTTCCTTGGATACCTACAGCGAATTTTGCGGAGCTCCCTATCTGATCACTCCGGACGGATTTAATCAGATAGACAATAATAATTATGAAAATACCAATGATTATTATATGTGCAACCCTGATGACAGTATCAAGTATAAGTCAACTGCAAACTACGAAAACATCAGCGTATATTTGAAAAAATCAGACGGCGACTGGAAGATAACCGCTATAGAAAGCAGTTACTTTAACAGCAATACATCTATTTTAGAAGAGGGAAACAGCAGTTCCGAAGGAGGCGAAGAAAATGAGTAATAACAACGCCTTGCTTAAAATTTCCCATGTAAACAAATCAATAGGAAAACGGCAGATACTGCACGATATATCTTTTGAAGCCTACGCAGGAGAGGTTTTCGGCTTTCTCGGCCCTAACGGAGCGGGAAAAACCACTACTATAAAAATAATCGTAGGTCTGCTCTCGCTTGATGACGGAGAAATATATGTAGACGGAGCTGATATTCGAAGGCATTTTGAAGACGCAATGGCTAACGTAGGCGGTATAGTTGAAAACCCCGAAATGTACAAGTATATGACCGGTATGGAAAATCTCCGTCAGTATGCTCGTATGAGAAAGGGCGTAACAAATGAACGTATAGACGAAGTAGTCAGTCTTGTAAAGCTTTCAAACCGAATAAACGATAAGGTTTCTAAGTATTCGCTTGGTATGCGTCAGCGTCTTGGAGTAGCTCAGGCAATACTTCATCACCCTAAGGTGCTTATTCTGGACGAGCCGACCAACGGACTTGATCCTGCGGGAATAAAGGAACTGAGAGATATACTGAAAGAGCTTGCCCATAAAGAGCGGATCTGCGTTCTCGTATCATCTCATCTAATGTCTGAAATGGAGCTAATGTGCGATAGAGTAGGTATTATCGCCAACGGTAAAATGTTGGGAGTTCATACTATGGAGGAGCTTATCTCAGCTTCATCGGGAGATAAGAAGGAATTTACTATCTGCGCAGACGATATAGCAAAGGCTTTGGCTGTAATAAACATAGATGAAAGCAGAAAGCGTATTTTGGACGGTAAGTTAATTATAGATCTGCCGGCTGAAACTGCGAAGGAGCAGATATGCATGATAAATAAGGCTCTTATTGAAGCTGGAATAAAGCTTTATACCGTTTCGGAAGCTGAAAATAAAAAGCTTGAGGACGTATTTATTCAGCTTACTGAAGACGCTCAGGGAGGTGGTCAGATTGGCTAAGTTTTTCAGACTTGTAAAAAACGAATATATTAAAACTCTTAAAAAGCTTTCAACTAAAATAATGCTTCTGCTAGTGGTTCTGGCGGGAATTGCTTTAGCGGGGATAGGCGCTTTCGGTAAGCACCAGATGAGCACTAATTATTATACTGATGATACTAATAATTACGATGAGCAAATAGATTGGCTTGAAAAAACAAAACCCGACGGATATGAGGAACAGTTAATACTTTTTAATTATCTGAACAAGGCAGGTCTTAGTTATGATGATAAGCGTTATGAGGCTGCGGAGGCTCTTGCAAATACATTCAGCGGGGCCGAACTTGAAGGCTATCTCAATACTCTGCTTGTGGAAAATGACTGGAAAACCATTTGTACAGTACTGAAAAATTCAGCTGTTTCAGAGGGAGATAAGTGGGCATATCAATACAGGCTTGATAACGATATTCCCTTCGGCGACAGCTGGAAGGACGATGTTATAACTCAGGCAGCACAGGCAAAAACAGCCTTATCAGCTTCCGATTCCGAGGGGGTAAGTTCTGATGAAGCGGATAGATACAAGGCTTTGGAGGAGCAGGAGAAAATCGCCATATACAGACTTGAGAATAATATAGAGTCAAATACTGCGGAAAATATGTCGCTTTTTGAAACATACAAAGCTGAGCAGATTAACTTCTGGACGGTTTTTTATACGTCTGCTTCAATGATCTCAATAATAGGTCTTCTGATAATAGTTGTTGCCGGAAGTTCTGTTGCCAGTGAATTTTCTCAGGGAACTATAAAATTTCTGCTTATTAATCCTGTAAAGCGCTGGAAGATACTGATGTCAAAATACTTTACGGTAATTTCGCTGGGATATATAATGCTGTTGCTGCTTTACCTGGTTATGATCCCTGCATCGGGCTTGTTCATTGGATTTGAGGGTATAAGCGCTCCTTATCTGTACGTTGACAACGGAACGGTTCACAGTATGTCAAGCTTTTTACACGCTGCACAGATGTATCTTCTTAACAGTATCTCGATAGTAATAATGGCTACATTGGCGTTTGCGGTTTCGTCGCTGTTCAGAAGCGCAGCTTTTTCTATCGGTATAAGCGTATTCCTTATGCTTGCAGGAAATACTATTGTCAGCGTCCTTAAAGTGTTCAACCAGGACTGGGCAAGATACCTTGTATTCTCAAATACCGATCTTGCATCTATTGCCGAGGGAACTCCTATGTTTGCTCAGCAGTCGCTTACCTTTGCGATTATAGTATTAGCGGCTCATATGGCGGTATTTATACTTACCGCATGGGACGGGTTTGTAAAGCGCGAGGTATGACCGATATAAATATAAATAAAAAATCTCAGCTGCTGTGGCATTAATGTCACGGCCGCTGAGATTTTCTTATTGCTGAGCTATGCTGTTTTATTTGTGCCTTGCCAGCTTCAGTGCTTCAGCAAGCTGAGCAGGACATGACGTTCCTTTTCCGTTGCAGTCTATATTTTTCAGCTTTTCAATAACATCTTCAGCCTTCATTCCTCTTACAAGCTGAGCAACTCCCTGAGTATTTCCGCTGCAGCCGCCTATAAATTCTACATTTTTTACTATTCCGTCCTCTACTTCAACGTTGATCTGCCTTGAACAGACACCGTGAGTTTTATAGCTGATCTTATTCATAGTATTTATCCTCCTTAAAAGTATTTATATTGTATACCTTAAATATGACTATATCTTTAAGTTCCGCTTAAAATATCAGGAACACAAAAAGCGTTCCTGATATGTATTATTCTGTTTTCGCCGCCGTATGCTTTGCTTTCTGAGCGTTAGTATGTATCAGTCTGAAAAGCCGGTCAAGATTTTCCTTGTCTGTAGTCATGCTGCCGATATGAGTAGCGACTTCGTTATAAAGCCCGTGAAAATCTGAGCCTCCTGTGCATATAAGGTCATACTCTGACGCGAAATCAACAAGATCCTTTTGCTTTTTTTCGTCGGCTGAATGATGATAAACCTCAACGCCGTCTAATTTTCCCGCTTCTGCAAGCTCATGTAAGAGATCAATATTGTTAAACATATACGGGTGAGCCATTACCGCAACGCCCTTAGAGGAATGAATAAGATCAAGTACGAAATTAACATCAGGATATTCGCGGGTAACAAGACATTCGCCGTTCGGAAATTTAAATAACTCATCATTTACATCTCCGTAAAGCTCGGTAGCATATCCGTAATTTACAAGCGCCCTCATAATGTGCTGCTTGAAAATACTCTTTGAGCCTTTTGTATACATTCTTACCGCGTCTGACGGAATAGGGTAGCGTTCCATTACCTTTTCAATCATATCCTTTGCACATTCAGTTCTGATAGAACAGGATTTAAGACAAAGACCTTCAAGACGATCTGGCTTCTGCGGAGCATAGCATAATATATGAACCTTTGAATTTCTTTTTTTATCCCAAGCGGAAAGCTCTACGGCAGGAATTATTTTTACACCGTAACGATCTCCCAAGATCTGTGCGCGGTTTGAGGACGACAGAGTATCATGATCGGTTATTGCAAGAAAATCAAGTCCCATTCTTTTTGCCTGAACTATAACTTCTTCAATACCCAGAGATCCGTCGGAAAGTGTTGTGTGACAATGTAAATCGCCTACCATAGCGAATCCTCCAATCTTCTGCTTATATAACTTGAAAAATAATATAATAATTATATCATATTTATCGAAAATAATCAAGTTTTTTGAGTAATTTGACTAAAATTTGTCGAGATTTTGACAAAGCTTGTATGATTGCACAAATTTTCAGAATATATTTTTTATGATTTGCACATGAAAAAAAGAATAGTTTTCCAATAATCTTTTTTCAGGGATTATATCAGCAGCTTGATCAGTCAATCTCGGAACATTTCGGTAAACCAGACGTTTTTAACTTCAAAGCATCTTCCGTTAAGATATTCCAGACAGCCGGCATCTGACTTAAAATCGAATTTCAGCTTGTACGAATACAGCGCCTGAGTCTTTACATTATATTCACGGTTGATTTTATTTATACCGTATTTCCCGTCGCCGAGTAACGGATAACCTATATAGGAAAGGTGTGCCCTTATCTGATGTGTTCTGCCCGTAATAAGCTCGACCTCCAAAAGTGCAAGATCCTGTTCTTTGTTTTCAGCAATAACCTTGTATTTCGTAATTATTGTCTTGCTGCCGGGCATTTTTTTATCTGAGATCCTAACTGTCTTTGACCGTTCGTTTCTTTCGTGGTACGCCTGAAGAACTGCGTTTTTTTCTTTCGGGATACCTACGGTAACGCACAGGTATTTTTTATTTAGCTCTCTGTCCTTTATTTTTTGATTAAGGATTCTTAGGCTTTCGGCATTTTTAGCGCAGATAACTATTCCTCCGGTATTTCTGTCGATCCTGTTGCACAGCGCAGGAGAAAAGGAATGCTCGTATTCCGGACGGTATTCACCCTTTTCGTACAGATAGTGCAGGACTCGGTTGATAAGAGTATCGTTTGAGCCGCTTTCGTCCTCGTGAACTACAAGTCCGCACTTTTTATCCAGCAGCATAATATTACTGTCCTCGTAAACAATATTCAAAACGGCAGGAGCGGACATAAAAGAATATCCGGATTTGGTTTTGCCTGTAAAAAATTCGTCGTTAATGTACATCTGTACGGTATCGCCGATATTAAGACGGGTCGATATTTCACATTTTTTCCCGTTGAGTTTGATTCTTTTCAGACGCAGATATTTATACATCAGATTTTTAGGCAGCAGAGGAACAGCCTTTGATATAAATTTATCCATTCGCTGTTCAGAGTCATTTTCATTTATTGTAAATTCTTTCATATATTCACCGCTTTAATTTTATTACATTAATTATACTCTTATTTATGATTTTTTTCAAGAGGAATAATTTTATTCAGAAAATTTGTTCTAAAGGTATTGACATTTAAGAAAAAATAGTGTATTATAATTATAAACAAACGTTCGTAAAAAATGATTGAAAGGATCACTATGGATAAATTTAAACTTGTATCTGATTATAAGCTTGCCGGGGATCAGCCGGAAGCTGTCGAAAAGCTTGTAAGCGGAATAAACAGCGGAATGAAGGAACAGACTCTGCTTGGCGTAACAGGTTCGGGAAAAACCTTTACAATGGCAAACGTAATTGAAAAAGTAAACCGTCCTACTCTTGTACTTGCACATAATAAGATTCTTGCGGCTCAGCTCTGCTCCGAGTTCAAGGAATTCTTCCCCGAAAATGCTGTTGAGTATTTTGTGTCTTATTATGACTACTATCAGCCGGAAGCGTATGTGCCAAGCAAGGACGTATATATTGAAAAGGATTCTTCGGTTAACGACGAGATAGATAAGCTTCGTCACTCGGCAACTACTGCGCTTGCCGAAAGACGGGACGTTATAATAGTCGCTTCCGTTTCCTGTATCTATTCTCTTGGCGATCCTGAAGAGTATAAATCTATGGTAGTTTCGGTCAGAAAGGGTATGGAGAAATCCCGTGAAAAGTTGATTGCTGAGCTTGTCGGTATTCAGTATGAGCGTAATGATATTAATTTCGTAAGAAATAAATTTAGGGTAAGAGGTGACGTAGTCGAAATTTTCCCTGCTGCCAATACAGATACCGCAATAAGAGTTGAGTTTTTCGGGGATGAGATCGAGCGTATTACTGAGATAAACGTTATAACCGGCGAAATAATCGGTTTTCTTAATCATGCAGCTATTTTCCCTGCAACTCATTATATTGTCGGGCGTGAGAAGCTCCACGATGCAATCGAAGAGCTGAAGGAGGAGCTTGACGAGCGTATCAAGTATTTCAAGGACAACGATATGCTGATAGAAGCGCAGCGTATTGCTCAGCGCACAAATTATGATATTGAAATGCTGGAGGAGGTAGGCTTCTGTTCAGGAATTGAAAACTATTCGAGGGTTCTTGCAAGACGCCCTAAGGGAGCAGTTCCGTATACGCTCTTAGACCATCTGCCCGATGATTTTCTGCTTATGGTTGACGAAAGTCATGTTTCACTTCCGCAGGTGAGGGGAATGTACGCAGGAGACAGAGCAAGAAAGCAGACTTTGATAGATTATGGCTTCAGGCTTCCTTCAGCTCTGGACAACCGTCCTCTGACTTTTGATGAATTCTATAAGCATATAAATCAGGCTGTATTTGTTTCGGCAACCCCAGGCCCTATAGAACGTGAAAAGTCAAAGCAAATAGTAGAGCAGGTAATTCGTCCTACAGGGCTTCTCGATCCTGAAATTCAGGTTCGTCCGACAGAGGGTCAGATCGAAGATCTGATCTCAGAGATAAATATAAGAATAGAGCGCAAGGAGCGTGTGCTGGTAACGACACTTACAAAGAAAATGGCTGAGGATCTTACGACTTATATGAAAAACTTCGGCATTGCTGTGAGATATATGCACCACGATATTGATACTATTGAGCGTATGGAGATTATACGCGATCTTCGTCTTGGAGAGTTTGACGTGCTGGTCGGAATCAACCTGCTGAGAGAGGGCCTTGATTTGCCTGAGGTATCGTTAGTAGCGATCCTCGACGCTGATAAGGAGGGCTTCCTTAGGTCTGAAAGCTCGCTTATTCAGACGGTAGGACGTGCGGCAAGAAATTCCGAGGGCAAGGTCATAATGTATGCCGACACGGTTACCCGTTCAATGGAACTTGCAATTACTGAAACCGAACGTCGCCGTGCATTGCAGATGAAGTTCAATGAGGAGCATGGAATCATTCCTAAGACAATTAAAAAAGACATTCGTGACGTTATCGAGATCTCTACAAAGGAAGAGGTCGAGTATGAGGCAAGGCAGAAGACAAGGCTTTCCAAGCGTGAAGCGGCAGTCCTGATAGACAAGCTTACAAAGCAGATGAAAGAAGCGGCGAAAATGCTGGAATTTGAACACGCCGCATTCCTGCGTGATAAGATTGCCGAACTTAGAGGGGAGAAGAAGTAGTTTTTGTAGTTTTTTGAAGGTCTCTCCTTTTATGTTTGACGGACGATAAGGCGATACTGTTAACCGATAATAAAATTGAAGTTATTGAATAATTCAAAAAGAAATGATAAAATATGACCTGTAATGAATATTCCTAAGCGCTTATCACCAAGCTTACAAAGCAAATTAAGTAAGCGGAAAAATTTGAATTTAAATATGCCGCATTTTTGCGTGACAAGACAGCTGAGAAGGGAGAAGTAATGAATTTTAAAGTCAGAAAAGCCCAGTTATCCGATGTCGGACAGCTTTTTCAATTGAATGAGATCTTTAATGGCGAGGGTGTGACGGATTTTGAACTGTTGAAAAATTCCCTTATCCAAAATGATCAGGAAGAGGTGTTTGTCGCCGAAAGCGGAGGAAAGCTTATTGGATTTTGCTGTGTTCAGATTTTTAAATCAATGTGCTATAAAAACTTTTACGCGGAGATAACGGAATTGTTTGTTGATGAAAATTTCAGACGACTTGGCGTGGCGACTGCTGTATTCAGTTATATTGAAGAATACTTTAAGGGTAAGAATATTGCGGGATACCAATTATTTACCTCTGACAAAAATATAAGCGCACAGGCGTTTTATGAAAAGTTAGGATATTCCCGAAGCCGTGAGATTATGTACAGGAAAAGATTATTTTAATAGATAGGAAAGTGAAAAAATGCAGAGCAATGAAATTATTATAAAGGGAGCGAGAGAGCACAATCTCAAAAATGTCGATCTGACAATACCGAGGGATAAGCTTATCGTACTTACGGGACTGTCAGGTTCGGGAAAATCATCATTGGCGTTCGACACAATTTTTGCCGACGGACAGAGAAGATATATGGAGTCGCTTTCGTCATACGCAAGGCAGTTTTTAGGGCAGATGGAAAAGCCTGACGTTGATTCGATAACAGGTCTTTCTCCGGCAATTTCAATAGACCAGAAAACCACGTCAAAAAATCCGAGGTCTACAGTAGGAACGGTAACGGAGATTTATGATTATCTTCGTCTGCTTTATGCGAGAATAGGCGTTCCGCACTGTCCAGTCTGCGGAAGGGAAATACGTCAGCAAACTGTTGATCAGATCGTAGATAAGCTTATGGAGCTTGAAGAAGGAACTAAAATTCAGCTTATGGCTCCGATAGTAAGAGGGCGTAAGGGCGAATACCGCAAGGAGCTTGATCAGGCTAGAAAATCCGGTTATGTAAGGGTGCGTATCGACGGAATAGTATACGATCTTTCAGAGGAAATAAAGCTTGAAAAAAATAAAAAGCATACGATAGAGATAGTAGTAGACAGGCTTGTAATGAAGCCCGGAATAAAATCAAGGCTTACCGACAGTATTGAAATAGTATCGTCGCTTACGGGAGGACTTTTAACAGTTGATGTCGTAGGCGGAGAGGAAATGCATTTTTCACAGAACTATTCCTGTCCGGAGCATAATATTTCTATAGAAGAGCTTACTCCCAGAATGTTTTCCTTCAACAATCCTTTCGGAGCCTGCGAAAAATGTACGGGACTTGGAGTGTTCAAGAAGATAGACCCTAAGCTGATCATTCCAAATGCCGATCTGTCCATCAGACAGGGAGCTATAAAAGCAAGCGGCTGGAACAGTCTTGACGACAGCTCTATCGCTATGATGTATTATAAGGCAATTTCAGAAACCTACAATATTTCACTTGACGAGCCTGTAAAAAATCTTGATCCCGACGCAATTGATATATTCCTTTACGGAACTCAGGGGCAGAAACTGAAGCTTTCCAGACAGACTGAGTATTATAAATCGGATTACAGCGCCGAATTCGAGGGCATAATTCCGAATCTTGAAAGGCGCTACAGGGAATCGGCAAGCGAGTATTCAAAGGCTGATATAGAAACGGTAATGAGCGATGAAAAATGTCCTGTCTGCAAAGGAGAAAGACTAAAAAAGGAAAGCCTGTCCGTTACAGTAGGAGGACTGAATATAAGTCAGCTTACCCGTCTTTCGGTAAACGAGGCACTGGAGTTTTTTGACGGGCTGGAGCTTACTGAAAGGGAAAGACTTATAGGTGAGAGAATAATAAAAGAAATAAGGGAACGTCTGGGATTTCTTAAAAGTGTAGGTCTTGAATACCTGACGCTTTCACGTTCAAGCGGATCTCTTTCGGGCGGAGAAAGTCAGCGTATTCGCCTTGCTACGCAGATAGGCTCATCGCTCATGGGAGTTCTGTATATACTGGATGAGCCGTCGATCGGACTTCATCAGCGGGATAATGATAAGCTTATTGCTACGCTTAAACGTCTGAGAGATCTCGGAAATACTCTTATCGTAGTAGAGCATGACGAGGATACTATGTACAATGCTGATTATATAGTAGACGTCGGTCCTGGAGCAGGAATTCACGGAGGAGAGATCGTATGCGCAGGAACAGTTGAAGACATAATGGCTTGCGGGGATTCGATAACCGGTCAGTATCTTAGCGGACGCAGAAAAATTCCCGTACCCGAAGCAAGACGCAAGGGAAACGGAAAGTATCTTGAAATTAAAGGCGCCAAGCAGAACAATCTTAAAAATATTTCAGTAAAAATACCCCTGGGTACTTTTACCTGTGTAACCGGAGTTTCGGGAAGCGGAAAGTCGTCACTTGTAAACGAAATAATCTATAAGGAGCTTGCAGGAAGGCTTAACAGAGCAAAGCTGCGTCCCGGAGATTTCAAGGAAATGCTGGGACTTGAAAACCTTGATAAGGTTATAGATATAGACCAATCGCCTATCGGAAGAACTCCGAGATCAAACCCTGCGACGTATACGGGAGTATTCAACGATATAAGAGAGCTGTTTGCACAGACGAGCGAAGCTAAAATGAAGGGCTATAATTCCGGTAGATTTTCATTTAATGTAAAGGGAGGACGCTGCGAGGCTTGCGAGGGTGACGGAATACTTAAAATTGAAATGCATTTTCTTCCTGATGTTTACGTTCCCTGCGAGGTCTGCAAGGGGAAAAGATATAACCGTGAAACGCTGGAAATAAAGTATAAGGGCAAATCTATATATGATGTGCTGGAAATGACAGTCGAAGAGGGAGTAAGCTTTTTTGAGAATATCCCTAAAATAAAAAGAAAGCTTGAAACCCTGTACGAGGTAGGCCTTGGATATATAAAGATCGGTCAGCCGGCTACAACGCTTTCCGGAGGAGAGGCTCAGAGAGTAAAGCTTGCGACCGAACTTTCAAAGCGGTCAACGGGCAAGACGATATATATTCTTGACGAGCCTACAACGGGTCTTCATACTGCTGACGTTCATAAGCTGATAGAAGTATTGCAGAAGCTTTGCGACGCAGGAAATACCGTTTTGGTAATTGAGCATAACCTGGACGTTATAAAAACTGCCGACTATATTATAGATCTGGGACCTGAGGGCGGCAACCGGGGCGGAGAAATCGTTGTAACGGGAACTCCTGAGGAAATTGCCGCTTGCGAAAAATCATATACAGGTCATTACCTGAAAAAAATGCTATAGAAGTATTATCGAGAGCGGCTCTCTGCCGCTCTTTTTTGTGCGTTTTTACTTGCAATTAACAATGGTTCATGATATAATTAAAAGCAAGAAAAAAGTAAAGGGCTGAAAAAATGATATATCGGATAAGCTGTGACCGCTGGGGAAGGTTTTTTTCCGTACCGTGCAGTGTTGTTGACGATTATATAAAACTAAGCGACGGAGAATTTGTAAAAGTTCTGCTGTGTATTCTGTGCAGCAATTCCAATATTGCCGATACCGAGCTTCTGGCGGAGCAAGCGGGAGTAAGTGAACAAACTGCTCACGACGCTGTTATATATTGGATAGGAAGAGGAGTTATAGCAGCCGACGAAATTGAGGGCGGCTGTATTAAAGCTTCAGCTGATGAAGGGAAAAAAGCTGCTGAGCCGATTGTTAGGACGGCACCAGTAAGCACCGCAGAATCTGTTAATCCGGGACGCAATTCTTCGGCAGTAAGATCATTGGTAAAATATTCTCCGAAAGAACTGGCAGAGATCGCAGATAAAAATGAAGAAATAAAAATGCTTATAAACGATATACAGAAAACTCTTTGCCGGACTATAAACGCTACCGAAACGGCAGGTCTAGTGAATTTATACGAATACTACGGCTTTTCAGCGGCTTCAATACTTATGATAGCCGAGTACTGCCGACAGCTCGGAAAGGACAGATTTGCATACATAGAAACAGTAGCAAGAAACTGGTTTGAACGAGGTATTGTAAGCTATTCGGATATTGAGGCGGAAATTATAAGGCAGTCAAAGGCTAGATCTTATCAGAATAAGGCGGCGAAGGTATTAGGACTTGATAGCAAGCCGTCAAAAAGGCAGCTTGAATACTTCGATAAATGGAATCAAATGGGCTTCGGTACGGATATGCTGGAAATCGCTTATGAAAAATGCATGGACAGCAAAAACAAGCTGAGTTTCAGCTATATTGACGGGATACTGAAAAACTGGGCGGGAAAGAGTATAAAATCTCCAGAACAGGCAGCTGACGATGATGTGAAGTTTTCAGGAACAACAAAAAAGAAGTACAGCGAAAAAAATAAGGAAACCTCCTATGACCTTGATGAATGGGAGCAGTTTGCCATGAACTATAATCCTAACAGCAAGGGTGGTAAATAATGAAGTACAGTGAACAGGCTTTTGAACGGGCAGAGGCGGAACTGAGCAGACGACGCAGGAATGCCGAGAGGATACACACGGAGCGAACAGCTGAGATAAGTCAGCTTGCACCTGAAATAGATGTATTGCAGAAGTCGTTGGCAAATACCGGAACTCAGCTTATCAGACTTGTCATGGAAAAAAGAGATGATACCGCTGAGATCATTGATATCGTAAAAGAAAAAAACCTCAGAACACAGGAAGCGGTCAGGGAGCTGCTTGAAGCCGTTAAGGGTGACAAAGATTATCTTGATATTCCCTATACCTGTAAAAAGTGCGGGGATACCGGGTATATCGGCGGTACAAGATGTGATTGCTTTAAAAAGCTTCTGAAAAAATATACTATTGAGGATATAAATCAGAATTGTCATATCAAGCTTCACGATTTTTGTGAATTCCGTCTTGAGTACTATGATAACGGAAGCTCCGGCGGAGTTTCGCCCAGAGAAAAGATGGCTCAGAATTATCAGTATTGCAGGGATTATGCATTGAACTTCGGAAACGGTTCCCCTTCGCTGTTTTTTTTCGGGAAAACCGGTTTAGGAAAAACTTTTCTTTCCTCATGTATTGCAAAGCAGCTGACGGAAAACGGCTTTAATGTTGCTTTCGGTTCAATACTGGATTTTCTCAGGGCAGTTGAGAATGAACGGTTCGGAAGATCTGAAGGAGATACTCTAAGTATACTTATCGGCGCTGATCTGCTTATCCTAGACGATCTTGGCTCAGAATTTCAGACGGCGTTTAACGAATCGGCTTTATATGACATTATAAACAGCAGAATAAATCTTGATAAGCCTACGATAATTTCAACAAATCTTTCTGTATCTGAACTGAACGGAAGATATAATGAGAGAATTGTTTCGAGAATTACAGGCTGCTTTGAACCTATTCCTTTTCTTGGCAAGGATATACGCCATGTGAAAAGACAGTTTCAGTATTGAAAAGCTTTTGTTTCAAAGATTATATATCAATACCCGGAGGGATTCATAAGTCCTATCGGGTATTTTCATATAAAATAAAAGACAGCCGTTAAAGGCTGTCGATAAATTCGGGAATATGTAATTATATAATATCGTCTTCCTGATTAGGAATACTCAGCTGTTTTTTCGGAATACGCTTGATCGGATCGTATACCCATTTTTTACAGCTGTAGTCAGCATCAACCAGTCCCTGCTTTTCACATAAAACCTTATTGCCTTCCTTTGAGCGGTTACCGTAGAGGCAATATGAGCATGAAGGCTGAATTTCATTTCCGAAGTAATTCTTTTTCTTAGCCATAATATATACAACTCCTTTAAAGTAATTGATTATTTTACTTTTTTATTATAACATAGTTCTTTACAAATTACTAGTCTTTTCTCAAAACTAATAAAAAAATCATCATTATTAAGCAAATTGACGGAACAAAATTGTTAAAATCGACGATTATTTCAGTCTGAGCTGCGGAAGCGGCAACATATTTGTTATTAAAAAGCATAAATATAAATAAACTTACAAAATATTGAATTATAAAGCAAATTCCTCTTGTTAAAAAAAACATTCTTAGGGAAAAGCTGTTTTGATTTACCGCTATTATCTGAAGTATAACGCATATTCCGCCGAACCCGCAGATTGATGTTATAAGCGGGATCAGTCGGTACGGAGCTCCTGTAATACGGGTTACTGAGGATATTTCAAGAAAGGATTTTATTAAAACTGAACCGTTGTCAGTTATATTGAAATTATCAGCTAACAGACCGAATACGTTGCAGCTATCCAATACGGACATTATTGTAGAGAAAAAAACAATTAGAGCGCACATCACGAAAAGCGATCTTCCGGCTTCGGTTATAGAATTAATTACTGTTTCAGGTTTAAAAACAAAGGAATTGCCGCTGTCAAGGCACTTTAGCTTAAAAATTCTGTTCATTACCATTCCCACCAGGAAATTAGCTGTAAGTATTGATAGAAACATTAAAAGACCAACTTTTTTGCTTCCGAATACTGCAAGTCCGACTGCTCCGGTAAGAAATGCAGGACCTCCTGCATAGCAGTAGCAGCTCATTATTTCAGCTGTTCTGGGCGGTATTTTTTCTTCCTTGACCATATCTGAAAGAAGTTTTATGCCGATAGGGTAGCCTGATATATTTCCCAGAATAAAAATAAAAAACAAATTATCCGGTACATTAAGTATGTATTTACTGAAAAAATGAAAAGGCTTCGATATATATGAATATATACGGCTCTTTATTATAACGCCTGAAACTGCCATAAATGCAAATAAAGATGGTACAATAATATTAATACATCTGAATATTGACTCGGTTATTCCATCGGTCACCGCTTCTGCATTAATTATTAAAAGAACACAGTAAAGAATTGCTGCTGCGCTAAGTAAACAGGGAGCAGTCTTTTGTTTGGTTAATATCATATTTCCTCCTGTATATGTCATCCGTTTTCTTTATCATTTAAGTATATGTCCGAAGGTCGGACAATATAATTGTATAAAAAAGAAAACGGAGTGATCTGCATGAAAAGAAAAGCGCCAAATATAAAATTTACAGGAAAAGCAAAGGAATTTATGTGTCTTAACTCATACATAAATATTCTTGACAACAAGAAGGTTATTATTGAAAACTGCAAGCAGATACTTGAATGCAACGAAGTACTTGCACGGGTAACTACAGGCAGCTTTCAGATCGAAATTTGGGGTCACGATCTTTCTTTAAGCAATTACTGTACGGATTCAGTAGAGGTTACCGGTACTGTAGAATCCGTTTCACTTACATCCAGAAGGCTGAAGGAGAGAGAATAATGAGCTTTGGAAATATAAGCTATGAAATAATCGGTGACAGTTATGAAAAGCTGTATAAATTTATTATGGAAAATAATATTCCCTGCAAAAGCATAACAGAGATCAAGGGAATACTTTATCTTGAAACATCTATATGGTGCAAAGGTATAATTGAAGAAGAATTCGATTTGCTTTCCCTTGAATATAAAATAACAAAGAAAAAGGGACTTTTCTTTCTAATAAAAAGATTCATAGGACGCAAAGGTCTTGTTGCAGGAGGCGTTCTGGTCTTAATTATATCATTTATAATGTCAAATTTAATGCTCAAGTTAGAAATATTATGTGACAGCGAAGAGATCAGAAGGGATATAACCGCTGTTCTTCATGAAAACGGAGTTGACACGGGCTGTTTTATTCCATCTATCAACTGTACAGTACTGGAAAGGGAGCTGAAACAGAAGGTAGACGGTATTTCATGGGCGGGAATTACCTGTGACGGTTCTTCTCTTATAATAGACGTTGTCGAAAATGTTGACAAGCCTGAATCCCGAAAAATAAGAATGCCTTGCGATCTTGTAGCAAAATATGACGCAGTTATTGATAAAATCGAGGTGTACGACGGACAGCTGGTAACAACTGTAGGGAGCGGTGTAAAGAAGGGCGATATACTTGTAAGCGGAACAGTTATTACTGAAAAGATATCCTATAAAGACGGCAAGGAAATTAAAGACGTAACTCAAAGATACGCAAGATCTTTAGGCAAGATATACGGCACCTTTATTCAGTCCCAAACCTTTTATCAGCCTTTTAACGATGTAAAGGATGTTACATCAGAAAAAACTGTAAAAAAGAATTATTTTAAACTTTTTGACGCTGATATCCCATTGTTTTTTTCAAAGGAGGAGGGAAGATTCAGCGAAAGCTCAAGTACCAACAGATTTTCTATATTCGGTTTTGAACTTCCTATCGGAATAACTCATACCGAATTACATAAAATAACACGGGAAAATTATACTTATTCGGAAGATGAGGCTTTAAGTCTGGCAAATGAACAGGCTGATAAATATGAAAATAATTTTTTAGAAGACTATGAGATAAAGAAAGCTGAACGTTCCGAAAAAATTACCGATGAAGGCGCGGAAGTAACGGTTCAGTATACTTTGTACGGAGATATAAGCCGGGAGGTAGAGTTTTTTATAAATAAGTAGAGATATTGCCCGAAAAACACCGCCGTATACATTGCATTCTGAAAAAAAATATGATATACTTATAAAGGTATAAAATAAAGGCAAGGCTTGGGATCAAGCTGCCGAAAGGATTGATTATTTTTAATGATAGAAAAAACTATAAATGTTGACAGAATGGACGTTGTTTTAAATCTGTTCGGTAATTATGATGAAAATATCAATCTCATTCAAAGACAGTATAATGTCGTTATATTAAGCCGAGGAAGCGATATTAAAATTACGGGCGAGGAAGAAAACGTATATTCAGCTTCCAAAGCTGTTGAAGCTCTTATTACTCTTGCAAATAAGGGCGAAAATATAAACGAGCAGAATATAAGATATATTTTTTCATTGGTCAAAGAAGGCGCTCAGAATGAAATACAGAATCTTACCGATGACGGTATCTGTGTTACAATGAAAGGCAGAATAGTAAAGCCAAAAACTCTGGGGCAGAAAAAATATGTAGACGCAATAAGAAGCAAAACCATCGTTCTGGGAGTAGGCCCTGCCGGAACCGGAAAGACTTATCTGGCTGTAGCTATGGCGGTAAAGGCTTTCAGAGCGCATGAAGTAAATAAAATAATTCTTACAAGACCTGCGGTTGAAGCGGGGGAAAAGCTCGGATTCCTTCCGGGAGATCTTCAGAATAAAGTAGACCCGTATCTTAGACCGCTTTATGATGCGCTGTTTGAAATGCTGGGACCTGAAACATTTGCAAAGCAGCAGGAAAGAGGCTGCATAGAGGTAGCTCCGCTTGCTTATATGAGAGGACGTACCTTGGACGATTCATTCATCATTCTTGATGAAGCACAAAATACCACTCCGGAGCAAATGAAGATGTTCCTGACGCGGCTTGGATTTAACTCTAAAATTGTCATTACCGGAGATGTGACTCAGATCGACCTGCCGGATTCAAGAAAATCAGGTCTTATTGAAGCGTCAAGAGTGTTAAAGGGCATAGATGATATTTCCATAAACAGGTTTACAGAAAAGGACGTTGTAAGACATAAGCTTGTTCAGGATATAATAAAGGCTTATGAAAAATATTACGAGAAAGGAAATTTAGGCAGTCATGGGAAAGGTTAAAGTGCTAATTACAGATAATCAGAATATTTGCAAAATTCCTGTTGGTATCCGTCTTTTAATAAGGAAATGCTGTCATGCAGTACTTGTCAGCGAAGGCATGAATGACGATTATGAAGTAAGCGTTTCTTTTGTTGACGATAATGAGATACACAGGCTGAATAAGGAATTCAGGAATATTGACCGGGCAACCGATGTGCTTTCATTTCCTCTCGGGGAAAACGGTGAATACGACATAAACAATGAAACAAATGCATATCTCCTCGGTGATATTGTTATTTCAGCTGAAACGGCGTATAAGCAGTCTGAAATTTACGGACATTCAATTGAGCGTGAAATAGGATTTTTAACTGTTCATTCTATGCTTCACCTTATTGGTTATGATCATGAAGAAAGCAAACTTCAGGAACGTATGATGCGCGAAAGGGAAGAAAGCATTTTATCTGTTCTCGGGATATCGCGCGATCAGAGCTTTGTAATTGATGAGCATGAATATAAAAGGTAATTTAAAGCGTTTTCTGAAAGGCTTTACATATGCCTTTTCAGGAATAATTTACTGCATTAAAACAGAGAGAAATATGCGTTTTCACCTCTGCGCTGCTTTTTATGTAATACTTTTTATGGGATTTTACGAGTTTACACGATGTGAAAAGATGGTGATTTTTCTTACAATAAGCGCAGTAATAAGCTTAGAGCTTGTAAACAGCGCTATTGAAAGGTGTATTGATCTGATCTCACTTAAATACGATCCTCTTGCTAAGAAAGCCAAAGACGCGGCGGCCGGAGCAGTTTTATGTTCGGCTGTTTTTTCGGTAATTATAGGAGTAGTTCTTTTCTGGGATCCTAAGGTGTTTTCAGAGATTTTTAAGTATTTTGCAGGAAATTCTGCTGCGCTGACCGGAATAATAATCTCTGCTGTGCTTTGGTTCATTTTTATTTTTTCAGTTCAAGCAGAAAAAAAGTTTATTGACAATAATGATAAGGATATAAAAAATGAATAATACAAAAAACGCATTCGTTACAATTGCAGGTAGACCCAATGCTGGAAAATCCTCACTTTTAAACGCATTGGTCGGAGAAAAAATTGCCGCGGTAAGCTCAAAGCCTCAGACTACCAGAACCAAAATAACCGGAGTTGTTACAAAAGGAGCAACACAATATGTTTTTATGGATACTCCAGGCATTCATAAGGCAAAAAACAAGCTGTCCGAACATATGATAAAAACAATCAATGATTCTGTTTCAGATGTAGACATAATTTTGCTGGTTTCAGACTGTACAAAGACAGTATCACAGACTGAAAGGGATCTATTGTCTGGAATAAGCCATAAAAGCAAGGTAATACTTGTTCTTAATAAAATTGATCTGATAGAGGACAAGCAGTCCTTAATGCAGAAAATTTCTGAATATTCGGATCTGTACGACTTTGAAGAAGTTATTCCGGTAAGCGTTGCTGAAAACGACGGTATAGACATAATTATGTCAGCTATTGATAAGTTTACTGTGGAAGGACCTCATTATTTTCCGGACGATACCCTGACGGATCAGCCGGAAAAGGTTATTATGGCTGAAATTATACGAGAAAAGGCTTTAAATAATCTTAATGACGAGATACCACACGGTATAGCTGTTTCGATCGAAAGCTTAGGCGAACGCGACAGTAAAAGCGGAGAACCTATTTTAGATATATCCGCTGTTATTTACTGTGAACGTGAATCTCATAAAAGAATCGTTATCGGTAAAAACGGATCAATGCTGAAAAAAATAGGCGGAGATGCAAGAGCGGAGCTTGAGCAGTTTTTTCAGATAAAGGTCAATCTTCAGTGTTGGATAAAGGTAAAGGAAGGTTGGAGAAACCGTGAAGGAATGATAAAGAATTTCGGATTATCATAATTCCTGAAAAAATTACCGATTATATCTTTTAAGATATGTGCAAACAATATATATAGTTTCAAATATAAAGGAGCTGTTATATATGAGCCTGTGGGAAGAATTCTGCAAAAGCGGCAAAATAGAAGATTACCTGAAATATAAGAAATCCGAAGAGGGACAATTCAATGAAAACCTTTAAAGGGCTTGTCATACGGGAAAAGGGCAGGGGAGAATCAAGCAAATCTATAACGGTTCTGTGTGCTGATAACGGTATTATAGATATTTTTGTAAGGGGCGGAATGAAGAGTCAGAAATCATCATCTGCGACGCAGGTATTTTCATATTCCCTGTTTTGTACAGAGGAAAAAAAGGATGCGCGTGGTCATGTCAATTATTTTTTAAACAGTGCAGAATCAATAAATATTTTCTATGAGCTTAGGCTTGACGTAAAAAAAACATCTCTTGCCTGTTATTTCACCGATCTGCTGTGCTATTCAAGGATCGAGAATAACGATTGCAGCGAAATATTAAAACTGACACTTAACACATTTTATTTTCTTGATAAGGGAACAAGAGAACCAGATCTGCTAAAATCTATCTTTGAATTCAGGCTTTTATGTGAGCTTGGTTTCAGACCGTATCTTATCGGATGCAATCATTGTTTTATATATGAAACTGAAGCAATGCATTTTAATTTCAGGTCAGGTTTGCTTGAATGTGAAAAATGCTGCCGTAATCCGGACAGTATTTACGATTATAAACTTGACAAAACCCTGCTTTATATAGTCAGATATATAGCCCTTACAGATTACAGTAAACTATTTAATTTTAAAATCAGTGAAACTTATCTTAAAAAGCTTTCTGATTTTACAGAAAAGTTTACAGGCTATTATTTTACAAATGATTTTGAAACTTTAAGATTTTATAAACTTTTATAGGCGGTGAAAACCTTGAATAAAAATTACGAAACGCTGGAGCTACATAAAATACTGGAAATGCTGGCGGATTATTGCTCAAATGAAAAAACCAGAGAAATGGCTCTTAGCATTGTTCCGTCTGATGATCTGTATACTGTTCAGCGTGAAATAAATAAAACTGTATGTGCCTTTGATTTGTCTGTAAAATACGGCACTCCTGTATTTTACGGAATGAAAGATATTTCCGCCGCTTTAAAACGTGCAGACGCCGGTGCAGTTTTGTCGTTAAAAGAACTGCTTGATATCAAACGAGTTTTAGCGCAGGTAAATATTCTTTCTGGCTGGTATAAAAATATCGAAGACAATGAAAATGAACTGGATCATCTGTTTGAATGTCTTTTTCCAAATAAATATTTAGAAGAAAGACTTGATAAGGCGATTATAGATGAAAATGAACTGGCTGACGACGCAAGTACAGAGCTGTTGTCTATAAGAAGAAAGATCGCCAATTCCGGAATAAGGATAAGAGAAACTCTCGATAAAATGATAAAATCTTCGAGTGTAAATAAATATCTTCAGGATTCAATTGTAACTATACGGGACGGAAGATTTGTACTTCCTGTAAAAAGCGAGCATAAGGGACAGGTAAACGGTCTTGTACATGATACGTCCGCAACAGGTTCAACGCTGTTTATTGAGCCTATGTCTGTTGTTGAAGCAAATAATGATATAAGAATACTTAAAGGAAAAGAACAGGACGAGATCCATAGGATCCTTTCAGAATTTTCCGCTGAGTGTGCTCAGATAAAGGATCAGCTTATTTCAGGATATAATGCTGCTGCCGAGCTTAATCTGTACTTTGCAAAAGCTAATCTGGCTGCCGCAATGAAAGCCTGTGCGCCTGAATTAAATGATAAAAATATAATAGTTTTAAATAAAGCCAGACACCCTCTTATCAATGCCGATGATGTAGTTCCAATCAATTTTTCAATAGGGGAAGAATACGGAACGCTTATCATAACAGGGCCTAATACGGGAGGAAAAACTGTAGTTTTAAAGACTGTAGGGCTTCTGACCTTGATGACAATGTGCGGTTTACTGATACCGGTATCTGACGGAAGCAAAATATCAATTTATAAAAATATACTTGTAGATATAGGCGATCAGCAGTCCATAGAGCAGAGCCTTTCTACTTTTTCTTCGCATATGAACCGAGTTGTAGAAATACTTGAAAAAGCAGATGAAAAAAGCCTTGTGCTTCTAGATGAACTGGGGTCAGGCACCGATCCGGTAGAAGGCGCTGCTTTAGCTGTTGCTATTATAGAAGATTTAAAAAGTAATCGCTCTACGACTATTACGACGACTCATTATCAGGAGCTTAAAATGTATGCATTGAATACTCCTGAAGTGGAAAATGCGTCATGTGAATTCAATGTGGAAACATTAAAGCCTACTTACAGGCTGATAATAGGCACTCCTGGCAAATCAAATGCGTTTGCTATATCTGAACGTCTGGGAATGCCTAAAGAAATAATCGATTATGCTCAGTCACTCATAACCTCGGAAAACAGGAAATTTGAAACTATAATTGATAATCTCGAAAGAACACGAAGTCGTCTTGAGGAAAATAACAGGGCAGTTGAACAATACAAAAAGGAATGTGAGAAATTAAAGGGTCAGCTTCAAGAGGAACGTGAACGCTTATACAACGAAAAAGAGGAAGAGCTTGAAAAAGCCAGGAAAGTTTCTGCGGAAATTGTAAGCAGCGTTCAGCGTCAATCTCAGAGATTGCTTGATGAGCTGGAAAAAATCAAAAAGGATAAGGATAAATCTGATTTTTCCGATATGGTAAGAAGTGCAAGACAGCTTCATAAAACCGCTATAAATAAGCTTTATTTGGAAGCAAACCCTGTATCAGAAAACAAAAATGAGCATTATGTACTGCCAAGACCGCTGAAAAAAGGAGACAGCGTATTAATTACTGATACAAACCGCAAGGGAATACTTGTCTCTCCGCCGGACAATAAAGGAATATGCTTTGTTCAGGTAGGAGTTATGAAAACTAAAATAGATATATCAAAGCTTAGGCTTATTGAAAAAAGCAATACGTCTAAGGAAGGTAACAAGAAAAAAAATAAATCTAACTCTTATGTTTCATCAACTGGCGTAGAGAGCAGAATGACCAGAAAGGTTCAGTCTGAGTTAGATATAAGAGGATACGCAGTTGACGACGGTTTATACGAAGTGGATGATTTTCTTGACAACGCGGTTATGTCTGGCATAAGTATTGTAACTATTATTCACGGCAAAGGAACAGGGGTTTTAAAAAATGCAGTTCGTAATCATCTGAAAAGACATCCTCATGTAAAGTCATCAAGAAAAGGTGTATATGGTGAAGGCGAAGACGGAGTAACAGTAGTTGAATTAAAGTAAATAAAAATAAAACGGCAGAATAAAACTGTCGTTTTTTTATTGACAAACCAATCGGAAAGTGATATAATTATAATACAGTAAGTTGCACTAAATAAAAATTGTACATATTTAAAAGCAATAAATTAACAGGGTAATTTTGACGTATAGTTGCATTAAATAAGAGTTGACTTAAAAGCTTTTACAATATTTTACTACAATAATAGTTGTTTTAAAAGACTGGGAATTAAATTTCTCGGTCTTTTTTTATGTCTTTTATATCTCTTTTTCCTAAATTTAAATATCTGATTAGACTGTATGCTTTATTTCCGCATCGTACGTGTATTAAAAAAACAAAAAACAAAAATCGTATTTTTGCAAGATAACATAACGCTTCATCATAATTTTCTGGCTCAGTAAAATGTGTTGGAAATGTTGGAATGTTGGAAAGCCAGAACGTTTTCAATACTTTCAATTCTGAATTAGGCAGGGGCGCATTGCACTAGGAACACAAGCTTGCGCCCCTGTCTAATTCGGTGTTGGAAGTGTTGGAATAGTTCCAAGCTTTTCAACAATTTCAATATTTTCAATGCGTTTTACTGTGTCTGAAAATTAACCGCGCAAGCGGTAAAATAAGGCTTACACAAGGTAGAAACCGAGAGGAAATAAAGCATACAGTCTAATCATATATATTAATATTTTTTGTCGAGTGTATAAAATAGAATTACATAAAAAATAGTCCCGAAAGTAAATCTTCGGGACTTATAAATGTATTTCTTCCATTGTCGGCTGTTCTGTGTCTGTTTTGTTGGCTGACTTATTGTTTAATAATATATTGTTGTTTCCTTTCATAAGTCTTATCATTTCATCATTTTGTGTTATTATTTTATTTATTGCAGTAGTAATGTTTTTGTCAATATTATTTACTGTTTTATTAAGCTTACCTACTTGATTCCATGTACCTATTATTGCAATGTACGGTAATATTGCTAATGTGATTAATATTATTGTCGTGATTCCTAACGCTTCCATTATGTCATTTACTCCTATCGATAAAATCTTTGAATTGTTCAAATACTTGTCTTTCCAAATTGCTGGTTAAAAACTTGTTTCTTTTCAATAGCACTTTCATGCGTTCCGCTCTTATACTCGCTGATTGCATTGAAATGTTGCATATCTTTGCTATCTCTATCGGTTCATAAGCTTCTAACGCCCATAGCACACATGCAGGTGCTAATACTCCTATTGCAAAGCGTTCTGCTTGATATTCGCTTGCACCTTGTCCGATTAATATGTGTCCTAACTCGTGTGCTATCGTGTATCGCTGTACTGATATTGGCTTGCTATCATCAACTATAATGTAAGCTTCATTGTTTGATATTATTACCTTTCCTCGTTCATCGTTAAGTTTAAAAGCTTCTTCGACGTCAGAGTTTTTCAGGATTTTAACATTGAAGTGCTTGCAGATTATATTCAGCTGAACGGGCAGTGAATCTATTTTACATTCAATTAGACAATGCCAACTTGCGTTTCTTGCTTCTTTATATATGCCATAATTCAATTATTTTCACCTCAAACATATTGTTTGAGGTTTTATTTTTAATATTCGTCTGTTGAATCCTTGGCTTTTTTTAGACTGCTTATATCAGCTTTAATTGTTTTCTCTGGTACATCTTGATTGTAACTTCTTGCTGCTATATGTATTTCTTCTATATTGTTTTCTAATAATTCGTCAGCGCTTATTTTGTAAATTTCACACATTTTTTTTAATGTATTTATGCTTGGCTCTAATGTTCCGATTTCATATTTAGAAATATTACTTCTAGACGTATTTAATAATTCTGCAACTTCTTCTTGTGACATATTACAATTTTTTCTAGCTTTTTTTAAATTATCACAAAACATTTATTCACCGTCCTTCTTATTTTCTATTTTAGCACATTTGTACAAATTTGTCTGTTCTATTTTGGAACAATTGTCTATAGACTTTTTAAAAATTGTGTGTTATACTTAAATTGTTCCAAAACGGAACAATATTGACTAATATAAGGTAAGCGGAAAACCTAAACCGCAGAAAAGGAGTAATATCATGAAAGGTATATTAATCGGAGCAGTACACAAGAGCGGAGTATTTGAGGACAGTAAAGGTCAAACTCTCGAATATGATAATCTCGAATTAACTCTTTTAAGAGATGTCGAATACGTTAGTCAGGCGGACAGAACTGTTGTCGGAGTAGGACAGGTAACGACAATTGCAAAATGTGCCTTTGAAAATCTTTCAAATGTTTTCGGCGATACAATCAAAAGCATTGAGGATTTTGGCGATTATCTCGGCTCTGAGGTAAACTGTTATTTCGATGACAAGAAAAAACTTGATATGGTCGTATTTTAGGGGGTGCTTAAATGTATGATACTGTTGTTTCCCTCGGTCAGGCATACGGTTTGTGGATAACAGTTGCATTCCTTATATTGATTATCATTTTTGATAAGATTGAAAGCAAACGCTATCGTAAAGAAATTGAAAAGCTTCGTGCAGAAAATCATGACTTAAAGAAAATCGGCGGTGATGTTTTAAATGGACGCTTCAAGTGTAGCTGATACTGTATCAAGCATAGTTGACAGTTCTTCTTCAGCTGATTTTACTGAAGTTTGCAGTAAACTAGATGAAATAAATGCAACTCTTACGTCCATTGATAGCGGAATAAAATATATAGTTGGTGTAGGACTTTTTATAATTGCTGTTTTGGCATTGTGGTATGTTTTAAACAAGTTTTATTTTGACGGTGTATAGATATAATAAGCCGTTTAAAATATATAAAAATTTTTGAAAGGAGATAACAAAAAAATATGACAGGTGTTGTTCATGCTCTCGCTGAGGGTGGCACTTATTTGCAGGGTGCAATAACAGGCGTTGACTTTACGGCTGTACTTAATGAGATTGTTGCGGTTGCTCCGTCAATTCTCCCCGTAACTGTTGCTTGTATTGCATTCCGTAAGGGTATAAGCTTTATATACTCGACGCTCAGAGGTGCTTAATTTTCTTGAGGGGGATTTAATTTCCCCCTCTGTTTTTTTAGGGTGGACAAAAATATTTTGGGTGGGTGATTTTTTGAAAAAAATAATTTGTTTTTTAACAATGCTTATATTTGTTTGTACTGGAGTTTTTGCAAGTTTTAGCGTTAGTGCTGTTGATACAACGTTACAAGACGGATACTATAATAAACTTAATGATGAATTTGTTGAAGTTATGAATGACAGATTTCCAGGTTGGAATGGTTCTGATAAACATTATATTGTAGCCGGTCATTTTAATACAAATGCCGAAAATTGGTATTCTATTACTTATTATTTGTTTACAAATAATGTTACTAGACTTGACTTTACTGATAATGCATTAATTTTTAAATCTGATGGTTTATCTAATCTTTTTTTTATTACTAATTATACTTATACTATATCTAATGATTCCGCTATGATTAATGGTGGTAGCGGATATTATGATACTGGTATTTCAGAAATTGATTATGGATTTTATTTATACGATGGTGTTAATAATACTAGCTTATCTAATTTGGTCATATATCAAACTGGCAATATAGATATTTATAATAATGGTACATTAATTGATTCTGGCGAATCTTCTATTTCTAAATATAATGCTTCCGTAACCGCTGACGGTTCGCTTATTAAGTATAATGTTGAATTTTTGCAGGAGGGAAGCTATGAAGTCGAATTAATGGCTTGTGCTGGTGAAAACGGAGATAATCCTATTGACTATCCTGCTTTAAAAAAAGAACATAGAACGTATTATTATGACGGTGAATCTGAAGATGTTGGGGGTGGGGATAATGATGATTTGGGGATTGCTGGGGGTGACGCTATAGATAGTATTATCGCAGGTATGAATGGTGAAACTGTGTCTACAAAAAGTGTTTATTATGAGTTAGATTTACAAGATTTTTATGACAAGGTTCAGGATAAGGAAAATTTTAAGAAAGCTGAAATGATTTATTATACTATAAAGGTTAAAGACGTAAATTCGGATAAGGTGGATTATTTCAGCTGTTCTCTTGAACCTAACACCTTAGCCGATACTATCAAAGATAAAGATAGTGGTCTTTTTAGCACTCGTAAAGATTATATAAGTTTCCCTACGATATTTGACTATATAAAAGATGAGTTTCCTGACATAGCTGATTATGTTAATTTTGATATGTTTCGGAATATGGATTTTGTGGAAGTCGGCGGTTTAGATGCCGTTCTCGATGTTTTAAAAAATGTTTGGGTAGTAATTAAAACTATTTTTTTATTTTTAGTAGGCAATTTACTTGACGTTTTTATCTGGTTTTGGGCAGTTCTTAAGTTTATATTTTTTGGCATTTTGGGCATGTTTGAATGGCTTGGTGCTTGCTTGTGGGTTATAATACAGAATATAGGCGTTGCTCTTTATAATTTGGTTGTTGATATTCGCCGCTTGCTTTCATGGCTTTTTGTCCCTGGTTCTAGCTTTTTCAATACATATTTATCTGATTTTAAGAAGAGTTTGTACAATAAGTTTGGCGTTGTCGGAGAAATAAAGCTTTTTTTTGAAACTCTTATAGACAATTTATCTGGAAATGCCGAAGCACCTGTTTGGGAATTTACGTTATTCGGTAAAAAATGTAATTTTATTGATTTTTCTGCTTTTGACAATTATAGGGATATTGTTCATTCCGTTATTTTGGCTATTGCGTGGTTTAAGTTTGCAAAGAAAATCATTGTTTCGATTCCGTCTATTATCGGCGGTTCGAATATAGAGGTTTCTGAAAATTCTACGTCTTTGGCTTTGTCCGAATCTAGGGAAATTCGACCGCTTTAGAAAGGGGGATATATATGATTACTGAATTAATTTTAACGCCTTTTATTTTTATTGCAAAACTTATAATTGGTCTTTTGCCTGATTTTGTTGTTAATTTTCCTGAAAGCGTTATGCATGGTATTACTGTTTTATCTCAAAATGTTGGATATGTTCTTCCGATTCCTGGGTTGATAAAGATTTTTAATTTATATCTTTTGTTTTTGGTTTTTCGTTTTGGTTTTTCGCTTGTCATCCGTATTAAATCTTTTATTCCGTCAATGGGCAATTAAAAACTTACAAGCAATCCGAACGCACAATGGTGCGTTCGGTTGCTTGTAAGTTATAAACCCCCTCTGTCTAACAGGGGGGTACTATTACAAAAGGAGTGCAAAAAATGTTTAATTTGTTTAGCGTCATTGTAAAAATGATAATTAATGCTTGTTTTTGGTGTATTAAAATAATTGGTATTGTTATTGTACCTATTCTCCTTATAATTGGTATTACTTTTATAGTTTATCATTTTAAAGGCTTTCGCATGAAAAAGCGTGAAACTCCAAGCACATACAAAGACACTTTTATTCTTAAAAAAATATTTGTTGATTTTCCTGTGCGCTTTGTTAAAGATATGTATAGCCGTAACCCTGATGATTTCCCACTTGATGGATTGCATTTGTTTGCGGGAGAGCAGGGAAGTGGCAAGAGTATTGCCGCCGTTGAAATGGCTATGCGTATGCAGTTAAAATATCCTAGCTGTAAGATATTTTCTAATATTGATATAAATTTTCAAAATGGAAAAATTGAGGATTGGCGCACTATTGTTTCCGAGTGCAATGACCGTTTGGGTGTTATGTTTTTTATTGATGAAATTCAAAACTGGTTTAATTCCTCTGATTCTCGAAATTTTCCTCCAGAAATGCTTCAGGAGATTTGTCAGCTTCGCAAGCAGACAAAATGTATAATTGCTACTTCTCAGGTATTTGCTAGGGTTGCTAAGCCTATAAGAGAACAGGTTAGAGTACTTTATAAACCAATAACCGTTTTAGGCTGTCTTACAATTGTAAGGGCTTATAAACCGCTTGTTCGTCAGGATGGCACTATCGAAAAGCTTCGTAAGATTAAAACATATTTTTTTGTTCACACTGAGGAATTGCGAAATGCTTACGATACTTATGAAAAGGTTCTTACTCTTTCAAAAAATGGTTTTAAACCTGTTTCCGAAAGATTGGAAAATGGTAATATTGTAAATAATTCTTATATTTTATCTTCTAAAACTAAAAAGTAGGTTGTTATTATGTATGATAAAAATACTATATCTTTTGACTGGCTTTCATTTACATATAAAAAAAATGATATAAATTATATTTTACGTTTGCTTGGTGCTAGTGGTTTGGATTTTGTACGTCTTAATGGTTATCATGGTTATAAAATACGCTATTATTATGAGGGCATATCTATATCTGTTGGCTCAGGTCGTAGTGACGTTTGGGTCGAAATGACTGGACAGGGTTGCAGAACTTTTGAAAATTTTTGCAAAAGTAATTTTAATGATTTGTTTTGTGACATTATAGAGGGCGGTGACCTTTTTAATATTGCTCGTCTTGATGTTGCTTATGATGACTTTGAAGGACTTTTAGATATTGATTTAATCGAAAAAGAAACGTCTTTGCATAATTATGTTTCTTGCTTTCGTTCAGCGAGATTAAATAAAGAGTTTCATTCTAATTCTAAGACTATTTATTTTGGTTCTCCTAAATCTGCAATTATGTTTAGGATATATAATAAGGCGGCGGAGCAAAAAGTTGAAGAAGAATGTAGTCATTGGATACGCTTTGAAATGCAATTGCGTGATGAGCGTGCTTATAACTTTGCTTTTATGTATTACATGGAAGATTATAATATCGGTTCTGTTTTTTCTGGCGTTTTGAATAATTATCTTCGTTTTGTTATTCGTACGGATGGCAGGATTTATAATGACGAGATATGTCATTGGTGGCTTAAATTTGTAAATAACTGTGAAAAAATACGGCTCTATGATAAGAAAAAAGTTGATATTAACATTACTAATGTTGCAGGATATGTTGTAAATCAAGCTGGCAATGCTATTGATTGTGTACTTAATGCTTTTGGTATTGACAAATTTTTGGAAATGATAAAACAACGGAATGTTAAGCATAATTCTAAATACGATGTTGCTTTGGATAAATATTATGATGATTGCTTTGAAAATGGGTTAGGCATTCCATTTTAGATTGGGGGTTGTTTTTATGGTTAGTCTTGAGTTTATCGATTTTTTGGAAACTCGTTTTTTTATTACTTATAATATTTTCCAAACTTATGAAGAATCTCATAAAATGAAAATATATAAAGCTTATCTTGCAATGAAGGAAAAGGGGAAATTATGAATAAAAACACTATAAACGATATACGAGTAGGGAAGTGCTACAATTGCCTTTGCCGTGCTTGTGCTATACGTCATTGTCCTTACGCTTTTAATAAAAGTCTTATTACTGTTTGTGAAAAACGTTGTAAAAAGTTTGACAAAAAATCTAATTTAAAGCCTGTTTTAGCTTGTGATTTTTTTGAACACTGTCAAATTAATCATATATTTAAATTTAAACGTACTAAAATTGTATCTCTTGAAAATAAATGTTATTATGTTTATATTGCTAAGTATGATAGATATGCAGGCTTTTTTACACTTGCTGAAGCAACTGGATATCAACAAAAATATGGTGGTATAATCAAGCAAATTAATTTTTGTGACTTTAACCGAGATTTATAGTTTTTGGCATATTGCACAAAACGTCATTCTTGCTTCAGTTCACTTTTTTGTATAATATGCACAATAAAAAACAGGACATTAATTGTCCTGCTTCTTTAGATATTCTTTTAGTAGTTTTTCAATAATTTTTGCAACACTTGTCTTTTCTTTTATAGCTTGAATTTTAACCGCTTCAAGTATTTCTGTTTCAAGCGTTGTAGTAAACTTAACTTTTGAACTGATAGCCAGTCTTATTGATAGGATAGAAATTCTAATCCGTGAAAACGAGCGGCTACAAGCTGAAATTGCAAGGCTTAAAAACGAGCAATAAAATGTAGTCGGCTAACCCTCTAAAGATAACCGACTACATAAGCGATACAATTAAGCACTGTGAGCAACTCTCACTGTTCTTGTGCTTACATTGTATCATAATTTGAGTAATTTGTCAATGAAAAGTTAAAGGAGAAAATATTATGAAAGTTAAATTTAAGGATGTTGAGTTTCTGAAATGTGAAGAATATAATCCTTATCATCCTAAAGCAAATAGTTATGGTATGCGTACTTTTTGGCGTGCTGACTATTGTGGTCAAACTATAGTTACACTTTGCGATACCAAAGCTGAATGTATACTCGAAGCACGTGCATGGATTCGTAGAAATTGAAACTTTTTAACACTCTTATTAAATGAAATACATAAGCTGGGCTAACGGCTAAACGGGCGGAAGGATTGATATATTATGAAAATATATTTTAAAGTTATTCAAAAATTTTATGATAATGGTTCTACAGATTTCAATATTTCAAAAATTTCTGCTGAAGAAAAACCAAATTATTATTTTTTTGAACGCTTTGAAGATTGTGATTATTATGAAGATTTTTTTGAAACACTTGAAGAAGCTAAGGATTTTATAGATTCTGCAAATTTCTGTTGACATCTTTATAAAAAAATGATATACTAAAATCATACAGTAAGTTGCACTAAATAAAAATTTAGTGCAATAGAGAAGCGATAACTACAGGAGTGTAAGCAATATGAAAAAAGAATACTTAGAAGATTGCCCGGATTACCTTGAAAGCTTTTTAGTCAACCTAAAAGTTGTAAAAGACCGTGCAGATAGAACTGAAGAAGCTTATTATATCGATCTGCGTACCTTTCTGCGATACTTGAAGCTGAAAAATAATTTAGCTGATGTAAATTCTGACTGGCACGAAATTAAAATCAAAGATATTCCGCTCACTATTATCAAATCTTTTACACTGAATGACGCCTATCAGTATTTAAGGTTTCTTAAAGATGAGCGCGGAAATTCAACAGCTTCGCGCGCAAGAAAAACATCAGCATTAAAGCAGTTCTATACTTATCTTCACAAGAAAGCTAAGCTTATTGACGAAAATCCCCTGATTGATCTAGAACTTCCAAGAGTAAAAAATAAGCTTCCTAAATATCTTTCGCTTGAAGAAAGCCTATCTTTGCTTCAAAATATTGATTCAAAATTTAAAGAGCGAGATTATTGTATAATTCTGCTTTTTTTAAACTGCGGTATGCGGTTGAGTGAGCTTGTCGGACTTAATCTAAACGATTTCAGTAAGGATAATCGTTCTCTTAGATTATTTGGAAAAGGAAGCAAAGAACGAATTGTTTTTCTGAATGATTTATGCATTGACGCCATAGATGATTATTTGAGAGTCCGTCCCCCTGTTGACAGCAGCGCTATGTTTCTATCGGCAAATAAAACAAGGATATCTAAACGCCGTGTTCAGCAGATAGTTGAAGAAAGTCTAAAACGTTCCGGGCTTGGTAATCTTGGAATAACTACTCATAAGCTGCGTCATACAGCTGCAACAATAATGTATCAGCACGGTAACGTAGATACTTTGGTTTTAAGGGATATTTTAGGTCATAAAAGCATAGCAACAACAGAAATATATACGCATTTAGCTGATGATAATTTACGAAAAGCAGCTGAAAACAACCCTATAGCAGACAGATTATCTAAAATTAAAAAGTAAAAACGACCGGCAAACGAATCTAAGTTACTTTCGTCTGCCGGTCGTTTATTTATTTTTTGATTCTTAAGATTGAGTTTTTAGGAAAAACTTTGCTGCATGGAACGGAAAATTTCATCATAGCATGATTAGCCGATTCCACCTCTTCATCTTTCTCATTAAAGATAGTTTCGGCAGTGATCTTAACCGGCTTACTTCCTGGTGCCAATACTTCCAGTATATCTCCTCTGTTGAATTTATTTCTTTGCTGAGCATATATCCTGCCGTTCCTGCATTCGTCGATTACTGCAACAACATCATAATTCCGTATATAGCCGCTGTTTTCGTAATACTGGCAGTCTTTAGGATGACCGAAGAAAAATCCTGTGCAGTAAGCTCTGTGGCTAACTTTAAATACCTCATCATGAATCCATTCAGGCAGTTCAAATTTGTCAGAAGCTTGTTTGTAAATATCCATAGCCATACGATAGGCATTGGTTATAACCGACACATAGTATGACGATTTTGCACGCCCTTCAATTTTAAAGCTGTCCACGCCGGCCTCGGCAAGCTTATCAATGTGATCAATCATGCAAAGGTCTTTTGCATTAAGTATATATGTGCCTTTTTCATCTTCAAAAACAGGATAGAATTCGTTAGGACGCTTTTCCTCCATAAGATGATATCCCCATCTGCATGGCTGAGCACATTCACCGCGATTCGCGTCACGATTTATCAAATACTGGGAAAGCAAACATCTTCCCGAAAAGCTTACGCACATAGCTCCGTGTACAAAAACCTCTATTTCCAGATCTTTAGGTGTTTTTGCTCTAATCTCTGCAATTTCTTCGAGAGATAGCTCTCTGGCAAGCACTACCCTTTTAGCACCCATATTATAAAATTCATTTGCGGTAACATAATTAACAATGCCGGCCTGTGTAGAAATATGAATTTCCATATCAGGAATAAATCTCTTTATAAGAGAAAAAACTCCTATATCGTTTGCAATCAAGGCATCAACGCCTGATTCAGCAGCTTCTTTTGCAAACCGTTCAAAATTCTTGATCTCATTATTATGAGGAAGCGTATTGCAGGTCAAATATAAGCGTTTGCCGCGCTTATGGGTTTCCTCGGCTGCTTTTTGTAACGTATCAAAATCAAAATTTGCGGAAGCCGCTCTCATTCCGAACATTTTTCCGCCGAGGTAAACAGCGTCGGCTCCGAAATCCAAAGCGGCATATAAGCGTTCCATATCTCCGACAGGCGAAAGAATTTCCAGTAACCCGGATTCAGACATCAGTAAGTTTCCTTTCGTTTAAGTTTAAGCCAATCCGGCCTTTTTCAGATTTTCCTCATGCTCTTCCAACGTTTCTGCAAAGAAGCTTTCGCCAGTTTTAAGATTATTGCAGAAATAATAATAATTAGTCTTTTCGGGATTAAGCACTGCATTTATAGCATCAAGGCCCGGATTGCATACAGGTCCGGCAGGAAGTCCCTGACACTCGTATGTATCGTAGCTGTCTGAAAAATGCTCTATAGAAGCATCATTATCAGCCTTTATATCTATAACCTTTTCAATATAATTTTTAGTTGCGTCAGACTGAAGCGATGGAAAAGTATCCGAATCGTCAAGTCTGTTAAGAAATACCGAAGCTACCTTAGGCATATCTCCGGCAGAGTTAGCCTCCCACTGAACAATTGAAGCAAGGGTCATTACCTCGCTTAACGTAAGGTTCTTCTTTTTCATCTGTTCATACATTTTATCGGTTATTTTATCCTCAAAATGCTCGCGAATTATCTTAGTTACGTTGTAAACCGAATCTCCAACATAGAATTCATAGGTATCGGGGAAGAAGAATCCTTCCATTCTATAGAATGCGTCTTCATTATCAGTTACTTTGCTTTCAAATCCAAAACCCTGATTTTTATTGAATTCAAACAGAAATTCGTCAGCTGAACAAACACCGTTTTCCTGAAGCAGATTAGCGGCGTCCAGCAGCGTAATGCCCTCTTTAAAAGTTATAGTAACTGTTTCATAGGATTCACGCATTGTTGCAAGCTCGTCTATTACAGCGGCATATCCCATAGACGGGTGAAGCGTAATATCTCCCGGATAAATAGCAGCCGGACTTTTAAGCTTCATTGCAAGCTTAAACAAAAGCTTATTATTTATGATCTGGTTGTCAGCCAAGATTTGTGCAATATCGTCTGTCGATGAATTTTTTGGAATATTAAAGGTAATCTCATTCTCGCTTTTCCCCATACCGGTATACTCCATACCCAGCGAAATACCTCCGATTGCCACTACCAGCGATACGGTCAGTATTAAAATCACAATGATCAGACCGCTGAAAATAGATGTATTGACCTGCTTATTCTTTTTTCTTTTTTTCTTCTTATGTATATTTTTCTTTTGAACAGCGTCAGAGGTTTTCAAGTATATATTCTCTTTTTTATTGTTTTCCGGTTCAATGATCGGTTCAGCACCAGAAGAAACATCTTGATTATCTTCATCATTCAGATGAATATCTTCAGTGGATTTTTCGGTTTCCTCAGTGTCCGATATATTTTCGTCAGTTTGTTCTGTTTCCTGATCTGATACCTTATTTTCAGTTTCAGTATTATCGTTAAAGGAAATATCGTTTTCCATCTCTGGCTTGGATCCATTTGCATGCTTTTTAGAATTGACATCGTTTATAATATCGTCAATATTAAAATCTTTTTCATCCATTTTATTTATCAGTCCTCTCATTATTTGCAAATCTTATTATTCTACTTTCTGTAATTAAAATGTTTACCGGAATATCGTAATTAGAATGCGGCAACAACTCGGAAAGACAGCAGTCGTAGCAAAGTCCTACAGACGTTCCTTTAAAACCGACTAAGAATTTATCGTAAAATCCCTTACCGAAGCCAAGTCTGTAACCATAACTGTCGTATGAAAGAGCAGGTACAAGGCATATCGGAAACTCATAGCTTTTAACAGATTGACAGTATGCTTTAGGTTCTGATATGCCGAAATATCCTTTTTCAAGATCATCAAAACTCTTTATCTCAAAAAAATCCATTGAGTTGGTTCCGCGTATACATCTTGGAGCAAATACGCGTTTCCCGCTGTCAAATGAGGTCTGCACAGCTCCTGACGTATCGACTTCAATATCGGAAGCAATATAAGTCAGGACTTCTTTTGCTTCCATAAATTCAGGAGATCCGATAATATTTTTCAGGATCATGCTGTGGATCTGTTCCTTATCCTCTTCCGTCATTTCGCTTCGGACTTTCTTAAAAAAATTTCTAAGCGAATTTTTATCATTAAATTCTGTCATCTGCATTGCAGCGACGCCTCCAGCTGTTCAGCCTTGGATTTAGAATACAGTACTTCAACAAGCCTTAAAGCAAAAGGCAAAGCCGCTCCTGCACCCTTAGCTGTAATATACAAGCCGTCAGCTGCAACAAGCTGAGAAGTGAGTCTAGCTTCACCAAGCTGATTTTCAAAGCCGGGAAAACATGTTGCATATCTGTCATTCAGCAGTCCTTTGTGTCCGAGTATCTTAGGCGCCGCACATATCGCAGCTATAAATTTCCCGGAATCTGAGCAATAATCTAGCGCCGCCTGAACCTCAGGACAATTTTCAAGGTTATCTGCACCCGGCATACCTCCGGGAAGAACTATCATCTGAAGCTCTTTGCTGAGTGTAATTTCTTTTACCGTAATATCGGCTGTTATTTTAATACCGTGGGAGCCTGTAATTTCTCTTGAACCTACCCCTACAGTTTTAACCTCGGCGCCTGCCCGCCTTAAAACATCTATCGGTGTAATGGCTTCTATTTCTTCAAAGCCGTCTGCTAAAAAAACATATATCATAATTTAACACTTCCCTTCAAAGAAATTTATTTAAAAGTAACCGTATACTTTTCATGCAGGAATACAGGATGATACGAAAGCTTTGATCTCCTCAGACCTTCTATTCCCAGATCCTCTTCCCTGTTTATATACGTTAGATCTTTTGCATATTCTGCTGCAAATTCCGTACAGATAGTGGGGTAAGCTCCCTGAACTTCACTCAATGCCTTTTCTATATGGACTACAAATGTATCTGAATTTAATCGTTCGCCTATAGTAAATCCTACAATTCTGCCTTGAGATCTGAGAATGCCTCCGTTAAGCCCCAGATACTCAAAATTGCTGAAAAACGTATGGATAGCATACTGTTCAACAACAGCGGAATAATCGTCATAGCTGTCACTGCTGTTATAAAACTCGGCGGCAAAGGCAGTGCATTCATCAAAATTATCCTCAGTGAGCGGCTCAAAACTCCATTCATTGTCCTTGAAACGTTTTATATGGTTTCTTTTTCCGTGATATTTCTTGCCCCTGAGTTCGATCAGATCCTGAGAATTGTATATATAATCAAAGCTGTCACGGTTTGCATCAACATTTATTCTGCCCTTATAATATTCAGTCATCCATTTTAAATTTTCACTATTGACAGAGCTTATTTTCAAAGAATGTCCCTGAGATAGAGTGAACTTTTCTAATTCGCCGAATAGATTTATATATTTTTCAATACCTGTACTGTCGCATTTTACACCTGAGGGAAACGTGATGACAGGATTCTCTCTGTCAAAAGAACAGCTTATATAGAAATCTCCGTAAGAGTCTATAAGTGTATTGTTTAGCCGCCTCCATGCAAGATTATTTGCAAATGAATACTCGCATCCTCTGAAATCAGATATTTCAAGGCAGCTGTTGATCCAATCACGGTCAGATAATTGTATTTCTCTGAAGTTAAACATAAAATTTCACTTTTCTTTATATTGATTTTATAAGTTCCAGTATTTTTTCCGTTATCTTGTTGACAGCTATAGGTTTATTTTCTTCGCTGCATTTAATAATTTTCCACCCAAGCCTGTCCGCAGAATAAAGCGCCGCTTCCCTGCATTTTTTTAAAAATAAGATATTTGATTCGTGAATATCCTTTTTGCTTTCATCACCGCTGTATCTTTCGGTCATCAGTTTCTGTGAAACCTCTATTGGCATATCAAGAAAGATGACCAGATCCGGTTTAGGAAGCTGCAGCTTATTGTATTCATATTCACACAGCCATTCAATATATCCGTCCCATTGATCAGGAGCAAGCTTCACCATCTGATAAATACAGTTGGAAGTTGTATATCTGGCTGCTAAAATGCAGGATCCGTTCAGATATTCCTCCTCCCAGAACTTTTTATAGCTTGCATATCTGTCAACAGCGTAAAAGCTTGAGGCGGCATAAGCGTTGACGCTTTGTGCGTCGCTGCCGAATTCGCCGTTCAGATACATTTTTACCAAAGCTGACGACGGCTGTTCATAATCAGGAAAGCTGATTGGTTTTATTTTAACACCTTCAGCCTGTAAATATTCTTTTATCAAATTAAACTGTGTGGTTTTACCGCTTCCGTCAAGACCCTCCAATACTATAAGACGCTTGTTATTCTGCATTTTTAAGCTCCTTATAATACTTCTGAACCTCGGTTATTTTTCCACAGGTCATCTTACCCTCACAGCATTTTCCGTCTCTCACGCAGGCAGGACCGGCATTTTTGAATAGTGTCGGTGCGACCTGACAGCATGATCTGAGCATTTCAGCAGCAACGTTTCTTATTTCCCATTGAGCTCTGTTGCAGCACCTTTGCTTAAAGAAGTTGTAAAGACTTCTCGCATTCATGGTAACAATCATTTTGGTATTTGCCGCATTCGGTAGAACAAATCTTGCGTCCTCGATAGCTTTTTTCTGGGCTTTATGCTTTGCGGTTTTCTCATCGTACCCTTCATTGATAAATACTTCATAATGCTTTTTCTTAAGTATTTCAGCAAGCTTGTTATAGCTGTCTATCGCACAATTCATCTGCTCATTGAAGATTTCAAGAGCTGTTTCATCTGAACTGATTTCAGGAGGAGTTACAAACTGAAAATCAGTTACCTCAACATACCTTTGGCTTTGTACAGAAAATGAAGCGATCCTGTGTCTGGTAATTTCAGCAAGAAAGGAACGTGATACACCTTCAATTCCAAAGGTAAACGTTATATGCTCTATTGGACTTTCGTGGCCGACCGACGAAAGCATATCTATAAAGCTATGTATCTTCTCTTCTGTAAGTCCGTCCATCAATGTATCTATATCGCTGTTGGCATAGCAAAGCTTTGCTGCAGTTGCGATAATTTTTTCCGGTTCAGGAGTATGAGTTATTAAAGTAACCTTCATTTTTCACAAGCCTCCGTTTTATAATAATGTCTAAGCAGTATATTTATTATATTATATCATTTTTCTTCTGATTAGTCAATAAAAACAGCGGTTCTTTTCTAGGTTTAAATTTAATTATTCACTCAGACTTTTTCTGATTATCCAAATATACATTCGGAATTTCTCCTACAATAACTGTTTCGGAAACAAGAAATTCATCAGATATTTTTATGTCGGTGGAATGAAGCGGCAATATAGCCGAAATTTCTACAGTAACAAGTACCGATATTCTGTGTTTGGTCTGATTTATTCCTTCGGATATGAATTCACTGTGTATTTCTGTATCAACTGCACCTACCTGATGAAGCTTAAGACTTATTTCAGGTCCTCTGCCGCTGAAAAAGGTAATTCCGGACAAGGTGCCAAGCGGTAGCGACAGCTTTTTGTTTTCAATTTCCGAAAGCGCTTCGTTGACAGACTGTCTGACATTTTTCTGCAGCTCGTTTACTGCTGTGGTATCAGTTTCAATTGAAACGATATTTCCGTCAGCATCCCGTTTTATATCAATGTAACTCCTGTTATCAGCGGTTTCCTTTTCAAGCTGATCTTCAACAGCAGATGTAACTATATCGGTGGCTGTATTTCTTCCTTTGTATTCGCATATCTCTGCCATATGACGGCTTACCTGTCTGTGAAAAGCAAACGCAGCTGCTGCCAACAAAATTATAACGGCCAGAATAAAATAGGATAATTTAAACGTTCGTGAAGTGCTGTACCTGCTCAAAAAAATCGCCTCCTCTTGCTTATAATATACAAAAGGAAGCGATTTTGTTAACGTATAGATAAAAAAGCTATAAAAGCGCCGAGGAAACCTGATTTTTATTGTACCTGTGTGTATAGCGCTATTTTGCCATAAAAAGTCAGTATTTTAAAAGAATTTCATAGCTCATTTTTGTTGTTACTAAAAAATCAAATACTGTTTTTATTTGGCTTCTACAGCTAATTTTGCAGTTTTGGCGATGTTGTCAGCACAAAGTCCGAAAGCCTTTAAAAGCTCGGCTGCAGGGCCGGAATATCCGAATTCGTCATTAACACCGATTTTTACAACTTTAGTCGGAAGCTCTGAACTTAGTACATCGCATACGGCAGACCCAAGTCCGCCGATAACACTGTGTTCTTCGGCAGTTACAACAAGACCTGTTTTCTTTGCAGACTCAACAATAATTTCTGAATCTATCGGCTTGATGGTATGAATATTGATTATTTCAGCGCTTATCCCCTGGGCTTCAAGAATATCGGCGGCTTCAAGAGCATGAGAAACCATAAGCCCTGTTGCAATTATTGAAACATCTTTTCCGTCACGAAGCCTAATGCCCTTTCCAAGCTCAAATTTATAAGAGTTTTTATCATTAAATACAGGAGCGGCAAGACGTCCGAATCTCATATATACAGGTCCGTTATGAAGGATTGCCGCTTCAACGGCCGCTTTAGCTTCAACATCGTCTGCGGGATTTATTATCGTCATACCAGGTATTGTTCTCATAAGCGCAATATCCTCATTACACTGATGAGTAGCTCCGTCCTCTCCGACAGATATGCCGGCATGTGTAGCTCCGATCTTTACGTTAAGGTGAGGATATCCGATTGAGTTCCTTACGATTTCAAAAGCTCTTCCAGCGGCAAACATAGCAAAGGTCGAGGCAAACGGAATTTTGCCTGTAACGGCAAGTCCTGCGGCAACTCCCATCATATTTGCCTCTGCAATACCGCAGTCAAAAAATCTGTCAGGAAACTTCTTTTTGAAAATTCCGGTTTTTGTTGCAGCTGCCAGATCTGCGTCGAGAACAAAGAGGTTTTCGTATTTATCCCCAAGCTCTGCAAGAGCCTCGCCATAGCTTTCTCTTGTAGCCTTCTTTATAATATCTGCCATAATTATCAGCCCTCCAATTCTTTCAGTACTGCCGTAAGCTCGTTTACAGCCTGCTCATATTGTTCAGCATTAGGAGCTGCGCCGTGCCAGGATACGTTGTTTTCCATAAATGAAACTCCCTTGCCCTTAACGCTGGTCTGAATAATAGCGACCGGCTGTCCGGCAATCTTTTCTGCTTCGTTGAAAGCCCTTTCAATATTATCAAAATCATGAGCGTTCATTTTTATTGTATGCCAGCCGAAAGCTTCAAACTTTTCAGCGATTGGATAAGGTGACATAACGTCCTGTATTTTTCCGTCTATCTGAAGTCCATTGTTGTCTATTACAGCGACAAGATTATCAAGATTATAGTGAGCGGCAAACATTGCTGCTTCCCAGACCTGACCTTCTTCTATCTCTCCGTCTCCAAGAATAGTATAGACTTTATATGTGTTTCCTGATATTTTTCCTGAAAGCGCCATTCCGCACGCAGCAGAAATTCCCTGTCCCAGGGAACCTGACGACATATCTACACCGGGAATATGTATACATGGGTGACCCTGAAGCAGCGCTCCGATATGGCGTAGATTTTTCAGTTCCGACCTGTCAAAAAAGCCTTTTAGCGCAAGAACTGAATAAAGTGCTGGAGCAGTGTGTCCTTTTGAAAGCACAAGTCTATCGCGTTCAGGCTCGTCAGGCATATCGGGATAAATATTCATTTTTGCAAAATACAGATAAGTAAGTACATCTGCAATTGACAATGACCCGCCTGGGTGACCCGATTTAGCATTGAATACGCCTTCTAAAATTCCAAGACGAACTTTACAGGCATTAATTTCAAGCTGTTTTTTAATAGTAGCGTCCATAAAATAAACCTCCAAATTATATTATTTTAACTGAGTAGATATGTAATCAATGACTTCTGCAACAGCGTCCTCTTCGCAGGAAACGTCAAGAACTATATCAGCGGCGGCTTTTACGTCCTTTGAAGAATTTGACGGACATATTCCTACATCTGCATACTTTATCATTTCAATATCATTATTGAAATCTCCCACAGCTACAAAGGTATAGTCCTCCATTCCGCATATTTTTCTCATATGCTCAAGAGCGGAGCCTTTTGAAATATTTTGAGGAAGCATTTCATAATACTGAGGTGCGGAAATTACAAAATCCACATCATCAAAATCGTTCTTTTCAGTATAGTCAACAAGATTCCCCAATTTATCGGGAACATTTGTAAACAATACCTTATACCAGTTGTCGGGAATTTTATCTATTTCACATAGGATAGGATCCACCTTGCAAATTTCGCAATGCTTGCGTTCCATATCAGAGTTCTGCGGAACATACACCCCGTCAAGCAGCAAAACTTCACAGCCTATATCGGGATTATCTTGCAATATTTTGCGTGTAAAGTCACGAGCCTTTCTAGGAAGATAAACATCATATATCTGTTTTTTCCTCTGAGTATCATAAACCATACCGCCGTTGCACATAATTATGGGACAATTTACAGTAAAGTCATTGAAATACTGCTTTGAAGCCTGAAGCGATCTGCCTGTAGCAATTGAAAATTTTCCTCCGGCTTTCTGAAAATGCTCCACTGCCTGTAAATTCTTAATACTTGGTCTTTTGCTGGCAGGAAGAAATGTTCCGTCCATATCAGTTATCAGAAGTACCTTTTTTATATCCTCAAACATAAAGATAAACCCTCTCTTATGCTTTTAATTTTCTTATTGTATTTACAAAGTAATCAGGAAGTACACTGTCAAATTCCATATACTTTTTTGTTGACGGATGAATAAAGCCGATCTTTTTTGCGTGTAAACACTGTCCGTCCAGACCTTTAAACGGCTTTCCGTATACTGAATCGCCGAGAACCGGATGACCTAAATAGGCGGAATGAACCCTTATCTGATGAGTTCTACCGGTTTCAAGCCGAAATTTGAGCATAGAATACTGGCTGAACTCTTCGATTACTTCATAATGAGTTACTGCGCATTTGGAATTGTGGTCAGTAACGCACATTTTCTTTCGGTCATATTTACTTCTTCCGATAGGAGCATCTATCGTTCCAATTTTTTCTTTGAATCTTCCGCAGTTTACCGCCTGATACTCTCTTGTAAAGCTGTGAGCCTTTATCTGTTCGGCAAGAAAGTTATGCGAAAAATCATTCTTCGCAACGATAAGCAGTCCGCTTGTAAGCTTATCTATCCGATGGACTATTCCAGGTCTGATAACTCCGTTGATACCAGATAAACTATCTCCGCAGTGGTAAAGCAGCGCATTCACTAATGTCCCGTCAGGATTTCCGGCAGCTGGATGAACTACCATTCCTTTGGGCTTATTTACAACCAGCAAATCGCTGTCCTCATAAACAATATCAAGCGGGATATTCTGCGGTTTTGTCTCTAATATTTCAGGTTCGGGAATGTTGATTATTACTAAATCCGAATTTTTCAGCTTGTAATTTTTATTTACAGGACTGTTGTTGACAGAAACATTTCCGTTTTCTATAAGCTTTTGAAAAGCTGATCTTGTTAGGTCAATATTCTGACTGCAAAGCCATTTGTCAATTCTGATACCCTCGTTATCCGGACAGATCTGAAGTTCAAGCCTGTTCATTATTATCAGCCTTATCCTCCGCAGCTTCAGCGGATCTTGATTTTTTTATTTTACCTTCTATAAAAATTATATAGACGCAGAATAAAATTGCTCCGATAACAACACATATATCGGCAAAATTAAAAATCGGGAAATCAACAGGTTCAAACAAGATATAATCCACAACCTCTTTTATTCTGACTCTGTCAATTAAATTCCCTACTCCCCCCGCAATAATAAGTGATAATGAAATAAGCTGTAATTTGCTTTCTCTGCGTTTTTTATACATATAGACAAGTGCAGCAGCTACAACGACTGCCGGAAGCCCAATAAGAAACCACGTCTTACCTGACATCATACTCCATGCAGCTCCGTCGTTGGTGATATGAGTTAAACTGAAAATATCATGAGATCCGACTTTAATGACTTTTATAATTTCGCCTACCTCAATGTTTTTTACCACAGCAAATTTAATCAATTGATCTATTACGGTCAATACCGAAATGATAACAAGTGAAAGAATAAACATTTTTCCCCGTTTCCCCGCGTCAAAAGCGGTGAGTAATTTTGTAAAATGCCCAAAAGGCTCTGCGTTTACAGAGCCTTATAAGCAAAAATTATTCTACAACGCCGCAGCATCTCTCACAAAGCGTAAGATGCTTGGAATCCTTACCTACATAATCGGAGTAAACCCAGCATCTTTCGCACTTTTCTCCGCCAGCTTTGGAAACTGTAAAGGAGATGCCTTCCATATCGCCCTTAAATTCTCCGTTATCAGCGCCTTCAAGCACATCTACTCTTGATACGATCAAAAGTGACGGCAATTCTTCCTTAACTGCTTTTATATCGTCATAAAGCTTTCCGTCAGCAAAAATCTGAACATCGGCTTCAAGCGAAGCTCCTATGATCTTATCCGCGCGCTTGATTTCAAGAGCTTTCTTAGCGTCCTCCCTTACTGCCGCAATAAGAACCCATTTTTTATTAAATTCATCAGAAGCAGTTAACCCGCTCTTTTCAGGCATATCGTTAAGGAATATGCTTTCTGAGTTATCCTTAGACGAATGCGGCATATACGACCAGATCTCATCAGCTGTAAACGAAAGTATAGGTGCAACAAGTCTTGCTATAGCAGACAATATTCTGTATATAGCAGTCTGAGCCGCACGTCTTGCCTCCGAATCCGGTCTTTCGCAGTAGAGCCTGTCTTTAAGAATATCAAGGTAGAAATTGGACATATCTATAACACAGAAATTGTGGATAGCATGGAATACGATATGATAATCAAACGCTTCATATGCCGCATTTACTTTATCAATAAGCTCGTCAAGCTTTAAAAGTGCCCATTTGTCTATCTCAAACAATTTATCGTCTGAAACGCCGTCACGGTCAATATCAAAACCGTCTTGATTTGTCAGGTTTCCAAGAATAAATCTTGCAGTATTTCGTATCTTCTTGTATGCGTCGGAAAGCTGTCCTAAAATATCCTTGGAGATTCTTATATCGGAATGATAATCCGATGACGCTACCCAGAGTCTGAGAATATCAGCGCCATATTTATCAGTGATCTCCTTAGGCTCGATTCCGTTGCCAAGGGACTTATGCATAGTTTTTCCCTGACCGTCAACGACCCAGCCGTGGGTGCAGACATTTTTATAAGGAGCATGACCGCTGCAAACAACAGAAGTCAGCAGAGATGACTGGAACCAGCCTCTGTACTGATCTGCTCCCTCCAGATACAGATCTGCAGGCGAACTAAGATTATCACGCTCGTCAAGAACTGCCGCATGAGTAACTCCGCTGTCGAACCAAACGTCCATTATATCCATTTCTTTAGTAAAGCTATTGCAGCCGCACTCGCACTTAACGCTCTCAGGAATGATTTCAGACAGTTCATGAGTATACCATGAGTCTGAACCTTCTTTTCTGAAAAGCTCAGATACAGCGTTAATTGTTTCTTCAGTTACAATTGGTTTTCCGCAGTCTTTACAGTAAATGATAGGAATAGGAACTCCCCAGGTTCTCTGACGGGAAATACACCAATCAGAACGGTCACGTACCATTCCCTTGATCCTTTCTTCGCCCCAGCCGGGAATCCAGTTTACTTCTTCTATTGCTTTAATAGCTTCGTCCTTAAAATCATTGATTGAACAGAACCACTGCTCTGTAGCTCTGAAAAGTATAGGCGATTTGCATCTCCAGCAATGAGGATACTGGTGAACGATCCTTTCGGTAGCGAACAAAGCTCCTGTTTCGCTTAGGTGTTTTCCGATCGCCTTATTTGCTTCATCAGTAGTAAGACCTTCAAACATACCGGAATCTTTTGTAAGCACTCCCTTACCGTCAACACCAACTACAATACCTATATTGTCATAATTTTTGCAAACCTCGAAGTCATCGACTCCGTAGCCGGGAGCAGTATGAACACAGCCTGTACCGCTTTCAAGAGTTACATGAGAACCAATTATAATAGGTGAAGTTCTTCCCATAAACGGATGTTCAGTTATACAGCCTTCAAGTTGTGCGCCAGTAAAGCTTCCGACAGTTTCGTAATCGGTAATTCCCGCCTTGCTCATTGTTTCGGATACTAATCCTTCAGCCATAACGTAATTTTCGCCGTTGGCTTTAACTATACAGTAATCATATTCAGGTCCAAGACAGATAGCCATATTTCCAGGAAGAGTCCAGGTAGTTGTAGTCCAGATCACAAAATATGTTTTTTCCAAATCAATTCCAAGAGCTGAAAATAACCCCTTATCGTCGGTAACCTTAAATTTAACATAAATTGAAAAACACGGATCATCAGAATATTCGATTTCAGCCTCAGCCAATGCAGTCTGACATTCAGGACACCAGTAAACAGGCTTTAAGCCTTTATATATATATCCCTTTTTAGCCATTTCTCCGAATATTTTTACCTGGCGCGCCTCAAATTCGGGTTTTAGAGTAAGATAAGGGTCATCAAAATCGCCCAATACTCCCAGGCGCTTAAACTGATTCTTCTGATTTTCAACAAATGATAAAGCAAAATCCTTACAATGCTTTCTGAGCTCAATAGGAGGGATTGCACCGTTTTCCACACCGATAGCTTTCATTGCTTTAAGCTCTATAGGAAGTCCGTGAGTATCCCATCCAGGTATATAAGGAGAGCAGTATCCGCTCATATTTTTGTATTTTACGATTATATCTTTAAGAACTTTATTTAAAGCGGTACCCAAATGAATATCGCCGTTTGCATACGGAGGACCATCGTGAAGAATATAGGAGGGCTTTCCCTCGTTCTTCTCGATCATCTTATAATAAAGTCTGTCATCGTCCCATTTTTTCAAAGCGTCAGGCTCTCTCTTAGGAAGATTTCCCCTCATAGGAAAATCAGTTTCCGGAAGATTAAGCGTTTTATTATAATCCTGTGGCATTTGACTTCTCCTAACAATCACTTATTTTTGCCGAATTTAAGATCGGCGAAATTTTCTTTTGGTATAACCGGCTCAAAAGAACCTGTATTAAGTATTTTTTCTATTTTCTCGTCTTTTGAAGCTTCTTCATTCTTTTCTTCCGATTCATCTGCAGCTTGATCGGCTGCATCTTCCGGCAGATCCTCAGTAACCGGCTCTTCAATAACTTCTTCAGTCTTTGTTTCTGGTATCTCCATTATCAAATGAAGCTGTTTGTTGTAAAGCTCAATAAGATTTGCTTTGAAATATGTAATTTCAGATTTTAGAGATTCATATTCAGACTTTTCTTTTTCAAGCTGATCTCTGATCTCAGTTATTTTCTTTTCGGTTATTTCAGTATTTTCTTTAATGAGCTGTGCGCATTTTTCCTTATGCTCTCTTATTATGCGCTCACATTCCGAAGCGCTCTGCTCCGCCAGACGAACCTGCTCGGTCTTTGCAGATTCGATCATATCTCTGGCTTTAGCCTTTGCGTCGCTGATAGTTTTGCTGGCTTCCTTCTGAGCGTTTATCATTGCGTCTTTAATTGCGTCCTCATCCGCTCTGTACTCATTTATCTTTTCTACCAGCTTTATTATTTTCGCTTCATTATCCTCGCTTGATGACAAAGCTGACGCATAGTCCTTTGCTACCTCTGCCAGAAAAGCATGAACATCGTCAGGGTCGTATCCGTTTCTGACCGTTTCAAATGTCTTAGCTTTTATATTATTCGGTTTTAACATAATAATGCCTCCTAAACATATTTTGTCAGTGTTATATGAATCCTCTGCTTCTTGGTAATCCCTCCGGCTTGTAGCAAAATAAACTTGCCATAGCCTTTTACGGAAAACTCATCACCTTCTGAAAGCTGAAAGCTCGGAGAAGTAATATGTAAATGATTTACCTCTGCTCCTGAAGTGCTGATAAGCCCAGCAGCTTTTTCACGCGAAATTCTCAGAGCAAGACTGACAATACAGTCAAGTCTTAAAGCTGCTGCAGTACCTTTTATCTCTTCAAATTTCTGAACCGGTATTATATCCGTGTTATATCCGATATTGCATTTAACGCCGGTTCTTCCTATTTTATTCATATTTTGCAGAACATATTCAGCAATCGTTTTATAAAGAAATATAACTGATTCGCCCTCAGAAACAATAATATCTCCCACCGTTTCTCTGGATATACGCAAACTCATCAATGATCCGAGAAAATCCCTGTGTGACAGATTATCGCTTTTCCTGTATGTAAAGGTAACCGGAACAATAGGAAAAGCATTTTTATCTGGATCGCTGAAAGGCGGGAAGAACCCTATGATTTTCCGCTTTGCGTCCTCATAGCCTCCGTAAAAACAGCAGCTGTCAAATTTAATTGACTTTAAAACCGTTTCACAAAGCTTAGCCTGACGCTCGTCAAGAAAAAATGAGTATTTCAGCTGATATTTATTTTCAGCGCAAAATGCCCACTGAGCAGTTCTGTTCAGCAAAATCTTATCTTCATCGCTTATATTGCCGAGAAAAGATAGGTCAAGAGGCTTCATATCAGAAGCTGTAACCGTTGTTCTCCAGCTCGCTCATCAGATCAACGCCTGAAAATCCAACGTTTTTAGGCATAATTGCAAAAGTTTTCTGCGCCATCATTTTTATATCCGCTTGATTTGCATAAGCAACTCCCGAAAGAAAATCGAGAATACGTTTTGCGTCTTCGCTTTTAACTGTTTCTAAATTAAGTAAAACAGTTTTCTGGTCATTAATGTCATCGCCGATAGACTTTACCTCTGAAAAATCGTTAGGTCTTGCCAAAACGATCTGCAGTGTAGTTGTTGCAGCTATCTTTACTTCACGGTTAGGAGCTTTCTCAGTCTCGCCGTAATCCTTTTTATTCTCGTAGATCGACTGATATTCTTCCTCCTGCTCGATCTCGTCCTCACCTAAGAAAATGCTTTTAAAACCCTGTAAAACGCTCATTACCCTAAACCTCCAAATATTTTCTTGCTCCGAAGAGCTTTGTTCCGATTCTCACCAAGTTAGAGCCATGCTTGATGGCTGTTTCATAATCGCCGGACATTCCCATAGATAAAATATCCATTGAAACACCGTCGAAACCCTTCTCCTTTACACCTAAGAAAAGAGCGTTCATTCTGTCAAAAATCTCCTCGTTCGAGCCGATAGGCGGTATAGCCATAAGCCCCCTGACCGAAATGTTTTTAAACGCCGAAACTTCCTCAATAAGCGTGTATAGCCCGTCTGCGTGAACTCCGCTTTTTGATTCTTCACCGCCTATATTTACTTCGATCAGTACATCCATAGTTTTATTGTTTTTTTCTGCAAGTCTGTTTATTTCCGACGCCAGCTTTAAACTGTCTACAGACTGTATCATATCAACATCATTAATAATGTATTTTACCTTATTTGTCTGTAAGTGACCTATCATATGCACTTGAGCAGAACTAAAGTAGCTGTCCTTTTTTGACAGGTATTCCTGAACGCGGTTTTCACCCAGAAGATCAATTCCAAGTGAAACGGCATAATTGACCTTTTCAGGAGGAACTGTTTTAGTAACCGCCATTACCCTGACATCTCTGCCGCCGTACTTTGCCTTGGCGTTTTCTACGTTATAGCATATCTCCTTATAGTTTTCAAGTATATATTGAAACTCAGGAGGATTTACTGCTGTCTGACACATCTTTATTGGAAACCACCTCCAGAAGGATCTGATCGTAAAGCAGAAGATATTCTTCATCGGATGTATTTTTGGAAACGACAAAATCGCTTCCTTCATAGATCACATCTATTTTTTTAAAAGTAATCTCACTGCCCAGAATTACATAAACACCCTTTTGATCTTCCTTAAAACGTATAGCTTTCCTCGGAACTTTAATTCCCTGATATTCCTCAAAAATAAGCTCAACAGACTGAACTCTTGAACGAACCAGGTTTTCATCAAGTCTGTCACAGGATAAAACGATTATGGATTTTCCTTCTTCTTCGGCAGCTCTGACCGATTCGACCGTAACGTCATAAACATTATTCGATGTACTGAACATAATCTGAAGAGTACCGCCCTCGACTATCCGCTTATCACTGTCAACGATACCGGTTATACGGCATGAGTAATCTTCAAACATTTTCCCGATCGCATTATCCGAAGCATTTACTTTATCTGAACCGCTGTTGTTTATAATATTTTCAATTTCCTGCTGAGTAAGCGAGCTTACAGATTCTTCGGTAAGCCTGTCCTCAAAACCGTCGCAGTAGGAAACAAAATACCCTGTTTCCGGAGCACTGACCGTATCAGAAACACCAGACTGGCTTTCAAGCTGAGCCGCTGCGCTTTGAAGCTGTTTTATTCTGGAATTATAGTCCGTGGATATATCAGTTATAATGTTATAAATATTCATTACAACAGTCATTTCGTCTTTAATTTCAACAGCAGACGCCAAATCATGATTCTGCGTATACGTTAAAAGCTGTTTATACTCGCTGTCGATCTTTGATCTCAGAGCTTCCGGCTGAACATAATTTGTAGTTCCCGGGTTCTGCGCTCTTTCAAGATCGGAAATTTGTTTATTAAGCTTTTCTGCCTTATGTTTAGCTGCGACAGCCTCCTCCGACGAATAAATCTCTGCAATCGGACTGTTTACCGACACCTTGCTTCCGTCTGCATAAAGATAATCGAGAACACCTGTCTTATCATAAGAAATAACCTTTTCATTCCTTACGATAATGCCCTGAAATGGTATATTTTCGTTGATGTCGCACAAGACTGCTTCTTCTGTATCGTGCTTATCGTTCAGCCTGGAATATATCTGAGTTCCGACCATAGTAAGCGTCAGAACCGATAAAAGACCTACAAGAATTTTTGTAGTGACTGATTTCATTAAAAATCACCTTTTAAATATCTTCCTGCTGATTTGCCGCGTCAAGAACATTTATAGGACGAGCCGGAACAATAGTAGAAATAGCATGCTTATAAACAACATACTGCTTGCCCTCGCAGTCAAGGATAACAATATAGCTGTCAAAACCCTTTACCATTCCCTTGAACTGATAACCGTTCATAAGAAAAATAGTTACCGCCAGTCTTTCTTTTCTTGCCTGATTGAGAAAAACATCCTGAAGATTTAAATTTTTGTTCATAATAATTACACTCCTTAGTATTTTTACACAGCAAATGATGATAAAACATTATATCAACTTTTATTATAACACATAATTTCTGATTTGGCTATAATATTTTGCACATTTTCAAGAAAATTTTTATATTCTCCAATTTTATCGGCTATAACCCATTGAATTCCGTCAACTCGTCTAAACCAGGTAAGCTGACGTTTGGCGTAACGACGGGTTTCCTGCTTGATTTTGTCGATACATACCGAAAGCTCAGATTTATTTTCAAAATACGGTATAAGCTCCTTGTAGCCTATAGCCTGACAGGCGGTAGCCGGTATACAGCTTTCATAAAATCCGCGTGCTTCTTCCACCAATCCTTTTTCGATCATTATATCTACTCTTTGATTAATGCGATCGTATAATATCTGCCGGTCTGAAAAATCAATTCCTATTATACAGCTTTTGTACGGCGTCTCTTCCCTTCTGCTGTTGGCTTTGTGAACAGAGAGTTTAATACCTGTAATTTCATATACCTCGAGAGCCCTGATAACTCGTGGTATATTATTTTCATGAACCTTTAGAGCGGTTTCCTCATCAATTTCTCTCAGCCTTTCCCATAAAGCCCGGCTGCCTTTCTGCTCCGCTTCCTTTTCAAGACGTTCTCTTATTTCTCTGTTTCCGGAAGTATCGTCAAATTTTACATTGTTTATAAGCGAGCTTATATATAAGCCTGTTCCGCCGCATAAAACCGGTATATTTCCCCTTGAATAAATATCGTTGACAGCTTTCTGGGCAAGCTTGACATAATCGGCAACACTGAAAGGAGTTTCAGGTTCTAGAAAATCCAGCAGATGATGAGGTATCCCCTGCATTTCTTCAATGTCGGGTTTAGCTGTAGCAATGCTCATTCCCTTGTAAACCTGCATAGAATCAGCTGAAATAACTTCGCCGCCGTATATTTTAGAAACCTCAACAGCCAGCTTTGTTTTTCCTGAAGCAGTAGGACCTGCTATAACGATCAAAGGTATTTTATCTTTCGTACCGATCACCTCTGTTTCTATACGATTCTTTTAAACTGCTTTTCAATATCCTTTTTTGAAAGCTTTATCATTACCGGTCTGCCATGAGGACAGTATTTAATATCATCACGTCCGTATATGGAATTTACCAAAGCCTGCAGTTCAACAGCGCTGGATTCGTCATTTGCTTTAATAGCGGCTTTGCAGGCAATCGAATGATAAAGCTCATCAAAAATTTGAAGCTGCGGATCAAGCTTATAAGCAAGAAAGTTCTTAGCAAGCTCGCAAATCAGTTCAGTTGGATTTTCATCACCAAGAATGATCGGAACTCCTTTTACTGCTACAGTCGGGGCAAGGTCCGGCTCAATGTCAAAGCCAAGCTTTGCAGTTTTTTCTATATTTGCAGATAATGCGTCATACTCATCATAAGAAAGCAGTACCATTATAGGTTCCAGATACATCTGAATATCAAGCTCATTAGCGTCATTTTTTATTTTTTCAAAAATATATCGTTCATGTGCGGCATGCTTGTCTACCAGCAGCATTTCATTTCCTGCCTGAGCTACAATGTACGTTTTGAAAAGCTCGCCGATAACAACAGGCTTTACTTCCTCTTCTGTGCTGTCTTCGCATATCTCCGGATTGACGCTGCTCTTTTTTTCAAGGTCATCTTTGGTTATGTATTTAAATTCAGCAGTTTCTTCCGCAAAACTATTATCAGAAGCATATTCGGCTACTCCGTAATCGTTATTGTTCATATCAGATCCGATTTCAGCACAGGCGGATACCGTATCTGAAAATTTCCTGTCAGATTCAAGCGACGATAAAAATAAATCATTGTCTGTATTTTTATCCGGCTTGACAGGTAAATTGTCTGCCGGGGGAACGACCGTAACAGGTTTATTTATGTTTTCCGGCTCAATAGTTTCTTTTTTACTGTTATCAGAGCTGACCGGAGATGAAGTTTTCTTTGGAGCGGAAAATTTAAGCTGAATCCCCTGCGGCTTCTCAGGCGGCTGATACAATTCACTGTCGGTATAACGACGCTTGTTATCAAGCTCCATTTTCATAGGCTTATCCTGCTTCATCAGTGAATCCTTTACCGCAAAGAAAATTGCCTCATGTATCAGCTTTTCATCAGAAAAACGGACTTCAATTTTTGCAGGATGTACGTTTACGTCAATAATACCGGGCGACAGTTCAATGCATAAAACGCAGGCAGGAAACTTACCCGTCATAATACTGTTTCTGTAGGCCTCTTCAAGCGCCTGGCAGCAGGCTTTTGATTTTACATATCTTCCGTTTACAAAAAAGTTTTGAAACCTTCTGTTTGATTTTGAATATAAGGGTTTTACGGTATATCCATATACATGAATCCCGTTCCAGCTGTAATTGACCGGAATAAGCGAAGACGCAAATTCTCTGCCGAAAACCGAATATACGCTTGAATACAGCCTTCCGTCGCCTGCTGTAAGAAGTTCGGTCTTGTTATCTCTTATGAATTTAAAGGAAATTTCAGGATGAGATAAAGCTAGTTTTGTAACGTAATCTGCGGCATAATTGCCTTCCGAAGTATCCTTCTTCAAAAATTTCAGCCTAGCAGGAACATTATAGAAAATGTCCCTTACTACAAAAGTAGTTCCGTCAGGACAGCCTGATTTTTCATTAAGCTTTTCTTCTCCGCCTTCTATTACATAATGGCAGCCGTATTCCTCGCTTATCGGTTTTGTAAGCACGTCAACTTTTGATACTGCGCTTATTGAAGCAAGCGCCTCGCCTCTGAAACCAAGAGTCATAATACTGTTAAGATCGCTTTTGGTCGATATTTTGCTGGTTGCGTGTCTTAAAAAAGCCTTTGCTATATCTGCTTCATAGATCCCGGCTCCGTTGTCGGTTACCCTTATATAGGTACGCCCTCCGTTTTTGATTTCAACAGTTATGACGTTCGCATTTGCGTCAATCGAGTTTTCCAGAAGCTCTTTGATTATAGAAGCAGGCCGGTCAATGACTTCTCCCGCCGCAATAAGCTCGGAAACCTCTTTGCTCAATACTTTTATTTCAGACATATCAATCCCTTTTCTATTGACTGCGTTTTAAATAATTGTTATATACGCCGCTCAAAAATATCGTTAATCTTAAGCCTTGGACGCGGCTGCGGACTTTCATCTGCATATCCTGCTGCCAGAGCGGCAAATAGGCTTTTATCGGTTTGAAGCCACTCACATAGCTCGTAATATGCAAAATATGTGTTACATATCCAAAGACTTCCCAAACCCAGATCATCAGCAACTAAAGACATATTTTCTATTGCCGCTCCGATAGACTGGGCGTTGCATATCTCATATACTCTTTCTTCGGGAGTCAAAGTTTTATCTATACAGCTTCCGAAACGGTTTATTATAAAAATGATCAAAGGTGCTTGCTGCATGATCTTGAAAGTGTTTTCTGCGTCGCTGAAATTATTTGTACTGTCTGGCAGCAAAGGCTTTTCTTTTTCCCTTTCAAGTCCCTTTTCCATAGCTTTCAGCATATCAGCTTTTGAATCGCCTGTAACAGCTACAAACTTCCACGGCTGTCTGTTTTTTGCCGACGGAGCCAAAGTACCTGCTTTGATAATTTCCATAATAATTTTTTCAGGCACTTCATCAGGTTTATACCTGCGGATGCTTCTCCTGCTGTAAATAGAATTGATCATTGCTATCCTTCCTATATAAAAATTACACGTACCTAAGCAAATCCCTGAGAAATTCCCTAAGCTCTCCGTCATTTAATTCATCTATATTGGTCTTTCTCAGCTTATCTGTAACAATACTGTCACTTATTTTGTCAAACGAAATCTGATCTGAGACTGCCTGACCAACTGCAAGCCTTGCCTTTCGGTTCTCCGCTTCAAGCTCATCAAGCAGTGTTTTTGCGCGGTCGATTATTTTATTAGGCAGACCCGCGAGCTTTGCTACTTCGATTCCATAGCTTTCGTCTGCTCCTCCCTGAACTATCTTCCTTAGAAATTTAATGCTGTCACCTTTTCGTTTTACCGCAACAGAAAAATTCTTTACACCGTCAAGCTCGTTTTCAAGACTTATAAGCTCATGATAATGAGTAGCGAAAAGAGTTTTGCAGCCAAGGGATTTGGACGCGGTAATATATTCAAGAACCGACTTGGCAATACTTATCCCGTCAAACGTAGAGGTACCGCGTCCTACCTCGTCGAGAATTACAAGGCTGTTTTTAGTTGCGTGTCTGACGATTTCGGCAACCTCGCTCATTTCAACCATAAATGTGGACTGACCGGCAGTAAGATCGTCGGAAGCGCCTATCCTTGTGAATATCTGATCCACAACGGAGATCTTTGCATATTCAGCAGGAACAAAACTGCCTATCTGAGCCATAAGCGTTATCAGAGCAACCTGTCTCATATAGGTGGATTTTCCCGACATATTCGGGCCCGTAATAACCGCCGTACGATTACTGGTAAGATCAAGATATGTATCGTTGGGAACAAACACTTCATCCTTCTGCATAAGCTCTACAACAGGATGTCTTCCGTTCTTTATATCAATTACTCCGTCAATAGCTATTTCAGGCTTAGTATAGTTATTGTTTGCAGCCGCAGCGGCATAGGAGCAGAGAACATCAACCGAAGCAACTGCAGACGCAGTTTCCTGGACAAGTCTTAATTGAGTAGCGATAAACTCCCTAAGCTCTGTAAAAATCTCCTGCTCAAGGCTTATTACCTTATCGTTTGCTCCGAGGATCGTGTTTTCGGCATTCTTCAGCTCTTCAGTTATAAATCTTTCACAGTTGGCAAGAGTTTGCTTTCTTATGTAGCTTTCGGGAATAAGGTCATAATAAGATTTTGTGACTTCAATATAATATCCGAACACCCGATTATAGCCTATCTTAAGATTCTTAATACCGGTTTTTTCACGTTCGCGGGCAGCTATATTTTCAATAATATCTTTACCGCCGGAAATAATATCTCTAAGCTCGTCAAGACGCTCGTTAAATCCGTCTCTGATGACCCCTCCGTCTTTGACGTTGACAGGAGGCTCGTCCACAACGGCATTTTCAATGAGGTTTGAAACGGCTTCAAGCGTAGATATCTGAGAGTTCAGTGAAACCAGCAGCTTTGAAGAAAAACCGTCTAAAAGATATTTAAGTCCCGGAAGCTTCAGTGCGGTTACAGAAAGAGATTTAAGATCCCTAGGGCTTGCGGTTTTATACATTACCCTGGTCATAAGACGTTCAAGGTCGTAGACTCCGGAAAGCAGCTCTGTTATTTCACTTAGCTCAACCGGAGAATTATAAAGCTCTTCAACAGCGTTAAGTCTTTCGATTATTTTTGCAGGATTAATAAGCGGCTGCTCAAGGTATGACTTCAGCATACGCTTTCCCATAGAGGTTTTTGTATTATCCAACACCCAGAGAAGAGAGCCTTTCTTTTCCTTGTTTCTCAGGGTTTCGGTAAGTTCAAGATTCCTTCTTGCAGTAAATCCTATCGTCATAATAGGATCCTTATCATGACGGATTATCTGAGAAAACCGTCCGACAAGAGCCTTCTGTGTTTCATGTATATAGCCGAAAAGACCGCATACAGCAAAAGCCGCAGCCGAATCCCCGTCTATACCGAGAACTTCAAAACTGTCGGCTGAAAACTGCTTGAGAACTTCGTCGGTATGAAGCATAGGAGAAAACTGATTTTCGTCCAGAAGCTGAACAGCTGCGCTGAGACGTGTCCGTATAAAATCGCCGATATCCTTAAACGTAAGAAAAGCGTCGTTTATCAGGATCTCAACAGGAGAAAAGCGTGAAAGCTCGTTTACAGCGTCGTTTGCCATGTCCTTACCTGAAAACTCAAACAAGTGCACCTCGCCGGTGGAAATATCGGCAAGGCACATAGAACACTCCTTGGATCTTACATAGAAGGAGCATATATAATTGTTTGAGGTCTCGTCAAGCATACTGCTCTCAATAAGCGTTCCGGGAGTTACTACTCTTATTACCTCTCTCGGAACAAGACCCTTGCAAGTAGCAGGATCGGCTGTCTGCTCACAGATAGCGACCATATAGCCTTTCTCAACCAGCTTCTTTAAATAAAGATCGCAGGCATGATACGGAACGCCGCACATAGGTGCACGTTCTTCAAGTCCGCAGTCGCGTCCGGTCAAAGTAAGCTCAAGTTCTCTGGACGCAATAATAGCGTCGTCGAAAAACATTTCATAAAAATCTCCCAGACGGTAAAACAAAATATGCTTCTTATATTTCATTTTAGTTTCAAAATACTGCCTCATCATAGGAGAAATCTTTGAAACGTCTACGTCTTTTAAAAGCACCTAAGCTCACTCCTTATCTTTACGTTTTTGCTCTTAATGACATCCTCCGCAGGTAGAACAGCTTCCGCCGCAGCTATGAGGAGGTTCTTCTGGACAGGTCATAGGATCCTCACCGTTTGCTGCCATGGAAATAATATAATTAACCGATGAAAGCAAAGCGTCAAGCTCGTCCTTAGCGTCGTTGTATGCGATCATAACAGGCATTGCCATGATCTCATCATACAGCGCTTTGATATCGTTATCCAAGGACGTCATTTTTTCAGCGTCCTTATCAGGCTTCTGCATCTCCTGATTGAGCTGCATTCTCAGCATATTAAATTCGCCTATCTTGTTCTGGATAACAGTATCGTTATCGTTGGCCTTTGAAGCCTCGTTAAACTTCTTATATCTTTCGTCCTCCTGAAGCGCAGCTCCCAGCGCTCTTGCCGTTTCAATTACGTTCATAATAAAACTCCTTTTAAAATATTTATTTATTCAAATACAAGCTCGCCCTCCAAAGCCCAGTTCATAGCCTTTGTTATTCTTACTTGAATGAATTTTCCTATAAGCTCACTGCTGCCTTTAAATTCTACTATAATATTCTCGTCGCTTTTGCCGGTAAGATAACCTTCCCCTGTTCTTCCCTCACCCTCGGCAAGCACGGTTACTGTCCTGCCGACAAATCTGGACAGCCATTCGGAGCTTATTTCCCTTTGTTCAAGAAGAAGCTCTCTCAGCCAAAGTCCTTTTTGCTTATCGGAGATATTATCCTCCATTTCAGAGGCTTTGGTCCCTGAGCGCCTTGAATATACAAATGAATAGATATTATCATATTTCACCTGTCTTATTATATTCTTGGTTTCGCAGAATTCATCGTAGCTCTCTCCGGGAAAGCCTACAATTATATCGGTAGTAAACGAGAACTCCGGAGACTTACTTCTTGCGTAGCCGATTATCTTCATATAATCCGAAACCGTATATCTGCGGTTCATAAGCTTAAGGATCCTGTCAGAACCCGCCTGAAGAGGAAGATGAAGATGCTTGCAGACCTTATCACATTCAAGGATAGTGTCTATAAGCTCGTTTGTTGCATCCTTAGGATGAGAACTCATAAAACGTATCCTGAAATCACCTTTGACAGAATTTATTTTTCTGAGCAGCTGAGAAAAACCATAGCTGTACGAATTAACATTCTGACCTAGGAGAGTTATTTCTTTGTAGCCTTCCTGCACAAGACTTTCAATTTCAGATACAACCGCTTCCGGTTTTCTGCTTCTTTCCCGTCCTCTGACATATGGGACTATGCAGTAGGTGCAAAAGTTATTGCAGCCGTACATTATAGGAACAAAAGCCCTGATTTTATCATCTCTCAGCTGAATAAAATCCTCATCTATATCAGTATGGTTTTCTGAAAGGTTGAATATTCGTCTGTGAGAGCTGATTACTTCATAAAGCATTTTATATAAATCGTTGTATGCGAAAGTTCCAAAAACCAGATCAACCTGTTTATAGGTATTCCTGATCTTATCAGCTATATGCTGCTGCTGAGCCATACAGCCGCAGACACCTATAATCAGCTCAGGATTTTCTTCCTTTAAATGCTTTAAATCGCCGAGGTTTCCGAAAACTCTGTCCTCTGCATTTTCACGTACGGCGCAGGTATTGTAAATAATAAGCTGAGCTTCCTTCGGCGAGTCGGTAAATTCATAGCCGATCTGAGAAAGCTTTCCTTTAAGCTTTTCACCGTCGCTTACATTCTGCTGACAGCCGTAGGAATGTATCAGAGCCAATGGATAATGGCCGCTGCGCAGTTTATATTGTTCTGAAATATCCAGAAGTGATTTTTTTATTTCGGCAGCATTATACACGGATTTTTCCGAAGCGTTCATCAAAGCCCTCATTTCAGCAGTAATTCAATATATAGTATGCATTACGGCACAGCTATACATTCTATATAATTATAACTTCTTTTTTTGCTTTTGTCAACATTATAAAGAACATTAATTTTACTTTAAATACATCTATGCAAAAAAATCCTTGCAGCTGAAATGACTGCAAGGATCGTCAGTTATTATCTTAACCTGCGCATATGAAATAATAAGTTAAACAAGACAGCGTTACAAATGCAATCGAAACGGCAGATACACATTTTGAAGCCGCTCCAAGGATCTTATTACCAGGCTGGTCACAGCTTTCTTTAAGCAGTATTCCTATATATACGCAGCCGATCATGACTGTAGGTATTATATATCTGAAATTCTGAGTACAGGTATGGGGATACCGATAGCAGAAGTTATAGAAATTAAACATCATAACAATATAAAAAATAAGAAAGAAAGCCTTAATATCCCATTTTAATACTGCACTTTTTCTGCATGTGTATACTATCATCAGTATAAACGACGCAGATGCCAGGATCGTACCTATCCAAAAGAAGATATTGGGGATAAATAACAACCCGCTGTTGAAGCTTGATTCACTGATACCCTCACCGAACAGAGAGTTTTTAAGGAAAGCTATAGTCGGATTGTACTCGTTATAAGAACCCTGTGACTGCCACTGTTCAAAAACGTTTTTAAACTGCACAGGCGAAAAATCTGTAAGGCGTTTGAAAAACGGTATAGCTCCGATATACTGAGATGAATTTGATCCAAGCTCCGGCACATAGGTAATCGGCACTTTGAATCTGATATAGTTCCTTATCCCCCACCATAATCCCAGAGGACAGCATACAGCTCCGAAAACAGCATATTGAGCTATAAGGTTTTTTAACCTGTTTCTATTTCTAAAAAGCGCCGCAAGGAAAACAAATGCTATTGCCGGAGCAACCAGTGCTGCGGAAAGCTTTGTCATCATTCCCAATCCGACCGAAAGGGCAATTTTCAGAATATTCCGAATTTCAGGTGCTTCACGCCATTTCAGAGTATTAAGAACAGCAGACAGAATAAAAAGCACTGAAAGCATATCATTATTGATACTTCCCGACATAAGGATATAAGAAGGATGAAATGCGAAAACGGCTAAAGGTATATAAAGCGCCGCTCCTTTAAATTTAAAGTGACGTAGGATCTTATAAACTAAGATCACACAGGCAGTAGAATAGAAAAGCGTCAGCATCTGGAGGGATTCTCTTGCAAAATTATAATCCACTCCGCAGCAGTTCTGCAAAAAGTTTATCCATGCTGCACTTATGGAATGGTGCAGAGGCGGATGATAAAACTGCCATACGTCACGCACATCAAAATCCGGAAGCTTACGGTTGTCCAGAAAATACTCGATATATGCAGCGTGACCGATACTGCCTCCGAACTTATGAACATCGTTCTGACGCGTATAGCAGGACGTTACAAGAACATAGAAAAACTTGAGCATAAAGCTCCCTGAAATTATATAAAAGCAATTGAGCTTTTCAATTCCATTTTTACCGACCTGAACAAACATTTTAAACAGAATAAGAATTACTGCTCCTGAAATAAAAATCCAGACCGCCTTCGATTCCTGCCTGCCGAAATATTCAGTTAAAGTTATATCCAAAAGTATCAGGCCCGATGCAAAAAGCAAAGCCGCAGACTTGTTCAGCTTTCCTGATGTATAAAGACGGTAGATCGCAAACAGTATAAAAGCCGCAAACAATACGCTCGCTAAAAATACGGAACCACCGGTAATATTAGACTCAGCACCGAAGCAGAAAGGCGTAAGAAGCATACAAATAAAAAACGAAAATAAAAACGGGTGCGCTCCTATACATTCATAGATCTTATTGAGTTTATTGATCTTAATAGTCATAAAACAGCCGCCTACTCACTTTTCTGTTCGTGATATTCCTTTTCCGTATTTACGTTCCAAATATCGCTTTTATCCGCATTTCCGTTTTTAATGCTGCGCGCGGCGTAAATAGCCGTAAGCATAGAATGATCCATATTATTATACCTGTGCTGACCGTTTCTTCCGATACAGAAAAGATTTTCATATTTATTTAGGAAACTTATCATCCGATCAAAGTGCTTATAGGTATCAAAATATGCAGGGTACGCTTTTTTAATACGCTCTCTGTGTGAATCCAGAACCTCTCCTGAGCTTATAACGCCCATCTTTACCAGCTCGCCCTCCGCAAAGGCTACACACTGTTCATCAGACATATTCCAGAAATCGTCACCCTCAGCACAGAAATATTCCAGACCGATCCAGACGGTATTTTCCGGGTCCTTTACAAGGTAGGGAGACCAGTTGTTGAATATCTGTATTCTTCCAAGCTTTACGCCCTTGTCCTGTACATATATCCAGCAGTCAGGAACTATATCTCCCAATGTTTTTCTTCCTGTCTGATTTTTAAGATTAAGCTTATTTACAAGCAGACCTACTGTCACAAAATCACGGTAAGGAAGTCCCTCGGCAATTTTCCTTATCTTTTCACACGGTTCATCGCCCTCCATATCCATTACCAGATCCTTAACAGGCATTGTAGATATGAAAATATCAGCCTCAAAGCTGCGGTCTCCGTCAGGAGTTCTGCAGGAAACAGCCTTAACTTTTTTGCCTTCACATACAATTCTTTCAACAGAATGGTTCATCAGAATCCTGCCGCCGTTTTCTTCTACCTTTTGAGCGGCAAGCTCCCACAGCTGTCCCGGACCGTACTTGGGATACCAGAACTGTTCTATTAAGGAGGTTTCAACTTCTTTTGGATCCTTCTTTTTACCAAATACCTTTGTAAACATATCCTTAAGAATTGCCCTGACAGAGAGTCCTTTTACACGCTGAGCACCCCAATCAGCGGAGATCTCACTCGGATGTCGTCCCCACAGCTTTTCGGTATAACCCTCAAAAAACATACTGTAAAGAACTTTGCCGAACCGATTTATATAAAAATTCTCAAGATTTGTTTCAGGCTTTTTAAATACGCATGATTTAAGATAACTGAAACCGGCCTTTACAGTGGTTGCAAAACCCATATTTTTAATAGTTTCAGGTTTCATAGAAATAGGATAATCAAAAAAGTGCTTATTGTAATATATTCTTGAAACTCTATCCCTTACCAGCATTACAACATCGTCTTTTTCCGGATCAGGTCCTCCCTTTTCAAGAGGCTTTTCTCTTCCAAGTACCTTATCGTCAAAAGCATCTGCTCCCTGAACTGGCATAAGACTGCTCCACCAGTTCATCACTTCTTCAGATTTAGAAAAAAACCTGTGACCTCCTATATCCATTCTGTTTCCGTTATATCTGACGGTCTGTGAAATACCTCCGATCACATCTGATCCTTCAAGTATTGTAACGTTATATTCATCTTTGTCTTTAAGCAGCTCTACTGCGGCAGTTAGTCCGGCAGGACCTGCTCCGATAATAACAACGTTCTTCATTTTATCATATCCTTTCACTCTATCCTTTATTTTTATCAAATATTATGAACTTTCTTGCACAGAAGTTCCATATAAAAACTATTATCGTAGAAACAAGCTTTCCGATAATATAATACTTATTCTGCGGGATCAAACTTCCGAAAGGCTGTTTAGGTCCCAAAAGATCCTCAAAGAACCATATTATTGCAACATTCATTAAGAGTCCTATAACTCCTATAACTGCAAACGCTATAAATTCCGCAAAGCGGTTCTTTATTTTGGAGTTTTTAAATATCCAGCAGGTGCTTAGAACATAATTTACCGTAAGACCCAGAACGAAACTTATTGCAGCGGCAATGTTGGTATTCAGCTTAAACACTTCTTTGAAAATCACAAGCGTTCCTGCGTCAATTACAAAAGCAAAGCCGCCAACAAAGCAGTAACGAAAAAACTGTATAAAAGTATTATCGGTATCCCCCGTAAATAGTTTTTTAAGATCCATTTTTGTTCCTTCTATCTATTTTAATAAAAATTCTTCTTATAATTATAGTTCATTTTGTACTATTTGTCAACTGTTTTCAATTTAATCATTATTCAATTATGAATATTTCAATTTAAAAAATACTCTTTTATAATAAAAACGCCGTATCTATCAGAATGGTTGCAGATGTAAGTTAATTATATTTAAATTGACAAATTGTTCTGATAATGTTATTATTATAACAGGAGTTGTTAAAATGAATAAGAAAATTGTCATTGATAAGAATACCGGACAACGCCGCTGTAAATGCTTTAAGCGCTGCGGCGGATGTCAGCTAGATATGCCGTATGAAAAGCAGCTGGAATGGAAACAAAACAAGGCTGAAAGAATGCTTTCAAAGTTCTGTATAGTACAGCCTATAATAGCTATGGAGCACCCGTATAATTACAGAAATAAGGTCCAGACTGTATTCCGCTATAATCAGCACAAACAGATCATTTCAGGAGTCTATCAGTCAGGTTCTGGAAGCATGACAGCTGTAGACGATTGTATGTTGGAAGATAAACATTGCACAGCTGTTATTCAAACTATTAAAGCACTGATGAAGCCGTTTAAAATCTCACCGTATAATAATGCTTCGGGAAATGGGAATATCCGCCATGTACTCGCAAGATACGCTAAAGGAACAGACGAGCTGATGGTATGCATTGTAACAAATGGACCTATTCTTCCTTCAAAAAACAACTTTACAAAAGCACTGCTTGAAAAACATCCTGAAATAACAACCATCGTACAGAATATTTGCACCGATCCAATGCCGCTTACTTTGGGGGATAGGCAGAATATTTTATATGGAAAAGGTTATATAACGGATATTATAAACGGGCTGAAATTCAGGATCTCACCGTCGTCATTTTATCAGGTAAATTATGAACAGACCCGGAAGCTTTACAGCACGGCTGTTGAGTTTGCAGAGCTTTCCAAAAATGACATTGCTATTGACGCATATTGCGGAACAGGTACTATCGGTCTGCTTTGTGCTTCCAGAGCTATGCAGGTCATAGGTGCTGAACTGAATAAGTATTCTTGTCTGGACGCGGAAGCTAACGCTAAGCTGAATAATATAAGCAACGCCGAATTTTACAGCTGCGATGCAGGAAAATTTATGCAGAAGCTGGCTCAAGATAAGCGCTCTGTCAGTGTAGTTATGATGGATCCCCCGCGAGCCGGAAGCAATATTAAATTTCTTAAAAGCCTTGCCGAGCTTGCGCCGGAAAGAATTGTTTACATATCATGCAAGATCGAAACCTTGGAACGTGATCTGAAAATATTGAAAAGTCTTGGATATAAGTCTGAAAAGATCCAGCCTGTAGATATGTTTCCTCACACGACGGGAATTGAATGTGCAGTAAAGCTTGTAAGGTACAATAAATAAGCCGTTGACAGTAATTTGTTGTATTTACTTTAAAGTTTAATATGTTATTCTTATGTCAAAAAGTTTTATCTGCATTTACATTTAAAGCAGAATTATAGTTTATTTATTTATATCTGCAAGTTATAATTAAATAAATTGATCATGAGAAACAATAATTAATTCTAAGAGGATAAAATCATGAAAATTAAAAGAAAGATCAGGCGGGTCGATGTTCAAGTTTCGATATTGATCATTTTGACAACGGTTTTTTGCAGCGTATGCATATATCTTATCGCTTACCGTCTTACTTATCATGATATGATAAAAAGTCTTCAGGATCGAGTAAATGCGATCTATACATATCTTGATGATATGCTTGATAAATCCACTTTTCAGACAATTAACTCCAAATCTGATATGAAGAACGAAAATTATCTTAAAGGCAAGGAAATACTCACAAACATAAAAAACAGCACAAATGTCAGGTATCTTTACACAGCAAAGAAAACCGATACCGGAAAGCTTATATATATTATTGACGGACTGGAATACGACGCCGAAGACTTTCGCTTCCCGGGAGATAAAATCGAGGAAGAAATATGCCCTGATATGGAGCGGGCTTTAAAAGACAGCGTTGTTCTGCCGGACGAGATAAAGAGCACTGATTGGGGAGAGATTTTTATAGCATACTTTCCGATACACGACAAAGGTGAAGTAGCCGGGGTTCTGGGAATTGAATTTGAAGCGTCGCACCAATATTCAACTTATTTAAGACTGAAGCAGCTGCTGCCTGCGGTAATTATTTTTACCTGTCTTGCTTCTACCTTATGTGCTGTAATAATATTCAGGAAAATTTCCAATCCCTCCTATAAGGATTCTGCGAATACGGATTTTCTTACCGATCTGAGAAACAGCAATGCATTTCATACGGATTTAAACAATCTCGAAAGCATTAGAAGCAAAGTAAGAATAGGTATAATCGAAGCTGACTTGAATAATCTAAAAACAGTTAACGATAAGTTGGGACATAACGCAGGAGATACATATATAAAAGCGGCAGCTCAGACATTTGAAAGAATAGTCGGAAAGCAAGGCAAGGTTTACAGAGTCGGGGGAGATGAATTTACCGCAGTAATAACTAATACAGATAAAGATATCCTTCAAACTTTGACCCTTAAGCTTCAGGACAGTATAACAGAGAATTCAAAATCAATAATTCCTGATCCAGACATCAAGCTGTCACTTTCAGTTGGATTTGCAATCTATGATCCGCAAATCGATTCTGATCTCAGAGATCTATGTGTCCGTGCAGATAAGGAAATGTACAAAAGTAAAAAAGCGTTTCATAACGATCTTTAAAAGAGAAAATCTCCGGCAGTTTTAATAACCGGAGATTTTCTTATTATATTTTATTCAATTTTCCGATTATAATTTCCTTCAACATACCCGGGTTGGCTTTTCCCTTAGAAGCTTTCATACACTGTCCTACAAGATAGCCAAGCGCATTAGTTTTACCGTTCCTATAGTCAGCAATAGATTTCTCGTTATTTGCAAGAACTTCATCAGCAATAGCCTCAAGCGCAGATGTATCAGAAACCTGCGCAAGACCAAGCTCATCAACAAGCTCACTGACCTTTTTATCCTGCTCCAGAATAACGGAAAATATCTTCTTTCCGCCGGCATTTGAAATAGTTTTGTTTTCTATAAGCCCTGCCAGCTCTGTAAGATTGTCGGCATTTAGCTTTGTTTCAGAGACTGTTTTTCCGCTGTCGTTCAGGTATTTGATAAAGTCGCCGAGAAGCCATGTAGTATACGCTTTAGCCTGATACTTGCCTTTTGCCATACAGGAATCAAAAAGCGAAGCCAGCTCAACAGATTCAGCAATAAATGCTGCGTCCTTCTGAGAAAGCCCAAAATCCTTTACATATCTCAGAAGCTTAGCATTAGGAAGCTCAGGTACCTCTTCTTTAAGCTTATTGACCCTTTCCTGCTCAACTACGATAGTAAGAAGATCTGGCTCGGGAAAATATCTGTAATCCTGAGCATCCTCCTTTGACCGCATTGAAACGCTTATGCCCTTTGCATCGTCCCAGCGGCGTGTTTCCTGTTCTATCGTTCCGCCGTTTTCAAGTATTTCGATCTGCCTGTTTACTTCATAATCAATTCCTCTAACTGCGGCGGAAAAGCTGTTGACGTTTTTCATCTCAGAACGTGTTCCAAACGGTTCTCCTGGCTTGTGTACAGAAACATTGACATCGCATCTGATAGAACCCTGCTCCATTTTACAGTCACATATATCAAGATACTGAAGAATCGATTTCAGAGTTTCAAGATAAGCTTTCGCCTCAGCAGAACTTCTCATATCAGGCTCGGAAACGATCTCAATAAGCGGAACGCCGCAGCGGTTAAGATCGACCAGCGAACAGCCGTCGAATTTTTCTGAGTGAAGCAGTTTGCCTGCGTCCTCCTCTATGTGGATACGAGTTATTCCTATTCTTCGTTCTTCTCCGTCAACCAGAATATCAACATATCCGTTTTCACACAGCGGAACTTCTGCCTGAGAGATCTGATAAGCCTTAGGCAGGTCAGGATAGAAATAATTCTTTCTGTCCTGCTTGCATACTCTGTTAATTGTACAATTAAGAGCGTGCCCCATTTTGATAGCATAATCTACCACTTTTTCATTAAGAGTAGGCAATGTTCCTGGCATACCCATACAAATCGGACACACCTGCGAATTAACTTCAAGACCAAACTGATTTTTGCAGTCACAGTATATTTTAGAATCGGTATTAAGCTCAGCATGAGTTTCAAGACCGATAACAACCTCATAGCCTTTTATCATTTTACAAGACTCCTTTCCTTAAAGCTTCGGCATTGCAAATCCGCCGGTAAGCTGTTCATATGCAAATGCCGTATTCAGCAGCTTCTGCTCGGTAAACTTATCACCTATTAGCTGGAGTCCTATCGGCAGATTCCTACCGTCCATGCCGCAAGGTACGGAAATAGCAGGCAGTCCTGAGATATTGGCAGTAACTGTACATATATCGGTAGCATACATTTTCAATGGATCGTCAGTATTTTCACCGATTTTAAACGCAGTAGTAGGAACTGTAGGCGCTGCAATTACATCAATATCCGAAAACGCTTCGGAAAACTCTGCGGATATTCTTCTTTGAAGCAGCTTTGCTTTTTTATAATAAGCGTCATAGAAGCCTGAGCTAAGTACGAATGTACCCAGCATAATTCTCCTCTTAACCTCGTCGCCAAAGCCTTCGGAACGGGTTTTTTCATACATATCAACCAGACCGTCATAATTTTCAGCACGGTAACCGTATCTTACGCCGTCAAATCTGGCAAGGTTTGATGAAGCTTCGGCAGATGAAATAATGTAATATGAAGAAAGCGCATAGTCTGTGGATGGCAGTGAAATTTCTTTTATAACTGCGCCGTTAGCTTCAAGAGTTTTAACAGCAGACAAGATCTTCTCCTTGACCTCACTGTCAATTCCCTCTCCGAAATACTCCTTTGGCAGACCGATCTTAAGACCCTTTACATTGACTTCAAGTGAAGCGGCAAGATCCGTATACTCTCTGTATACAGAAGTAGCGTCCATTTTATCATGTCCGTTTATTACAGACTGAAGCATTGCTACATCTCTTACCGTTTTACCTATTGGTCCGATCTGATCAAGAGAAGAAGCAAACGCTATAAGACCGAATCGAGAAACCGAACCGTAAGTAGGCTTTAACCCTACAACTCCGCAGTAAGACGCTGGCTGACGTATAGAACCTCCCGTATCCGAGCCTAAAGAAACGACAGCTTCACAGGCTGCAACAGCTGCGGCAGAACCTCCGGATGAACCTCCGGGTATCCTCTCCGTATCATGAGGATTATGCGTAGGCTTAAAGTATGAATTCTCAGTTGAAGAACCCATTGCAAATTCGTCCATATTGAGCTTCCCTGTAACTACCATTCCGGCGCTGTAAACCTTATCCATAACGGAAGCGTTAAACGGCGGAACATAGTTTTCCAGCATTTTTGAAGAACAGGTAGTTTTCAGACCTTTAGTTGAAATATTATCCTTGATGCCTATAGGAATACCTGCAAGCTGTGAAAGCCTTTCGCCCTGTGCTCTTTTATTATCAATTTTCTCCGCAGTTCTCAAAGCGTTTTCTTCATCAAGCGTAACATATGCGTCAACCTTTGATTCAACAGCCTTGATCCTTTCAAATACAGATCTTGTGATTTCAACAGAGCTGACTTCCTTGTTTTCCATCATCTGATAAAGCTCATATGCGCTTTTTTCAAAAAGTTCCAATTATAACACTCCTTATTCAACAGTTTTAGGTACAACCAGACAGCCTGCTTTAACCTGCGGAGCGTTAGCCATAAGCTCCTGTCTTGTATACTTGTCTGTAACAGCCTTGTCTTTTCTTAAAATCATAGGATTTTTTTCATCGAGCACCAGTTCATCGTCAATGTCCGGCAGATTTTCCACCATATTGACGATATTCTGCATTTCACTTTCAAACTTTTCAAGCTGATCGTCCTCAATTTTTAGACGGGCAAGCTTGGCGATATGCTTAATGTCAATGTTCATTTATGCTTCCTCCAAAAAGTAATCTTATTATATAATTCGGTACATTATACATACCGATATTTTTTAGCTTAAAAATTTCCCTTGACGCGCGGACATTTATAAAGTAAAAATGCCCTTAGCGCCTGATAATCAGAAATATCACTCAGCATCATATATACCGCCGATTCCGGCTTAATCTTCAATATAAGCATATCGTCGGTCTTTTTAGTTCTGTATATATACGAATAAGGAATATGGATTTCTTCGTTATTCACTAAGTTCTTAAAAAGTATCTCCTGCTCCATAAAACTTATTTCATGATGAAGATATGTTACTCCGGTGTTTATCATAAGATTTTGAATAGACTTGTCAATTCGTTTTCTATTTGCAGTTAAAAGCACATAGAGCAAATAAGCAAATGATAAAATAAACACGGCACTCAAAACAGTCTGTTCTTTATCTACATAATCATATACGAAATACCAATATATAAACCAATACATATCATACACTGAATCAACTAAAAAATAAATGTTACAAAGAAGAACAATAAACCATGGAATACCGGGCGAAATAGCAGCCTTTAAACCCTTTCGGTAATTTTCCTCGCTTATAGTTGTATCAACAATAAATACAGGTTCCAAATTTGTCACTCCCCTATCATTTTAAAAAACTCTTCCTCTGTTATTATTTTCACTCCCAGCTCCTGAGCCTTGGTAAGCTTACTGCCCGCCTCTTCTCCGGCAAGCACATAGCTTGTCTTTTTGGAAACCGAACCGCTTGCTTTTCCGCCGTATTTTTCTATCAGAGCTTTAGCGTCGTTTCTTTTAAGGGTAGGAAGCGTTCCGGTCAGAACAAAAGTCATGCCCTCGAAACGGTTGTCGATTTGTATCTTTTCAAAGGCAGTATTGACGCCGTATTCCTTTAAGCGCTTTATAAGACTTATCATGTGAGGCTCATTCAGCTCTCTGACAACGCTTTCTGCCATTACTTCGCCGAAGCCGTCTATTTCGGCTATTTCCTCCGCAGACGCTGACATGATATTATCAAGATCTCCAAACTTAGCGCAAAGCAGCTTGGCGCTTGCCTGTCCTATATTTCTGATTCCTAGACCGAATATAAGGCGGTCAAGTGAATTACCTTTAGATTTTTCGATTGCATTTATAAGATTGTTTGCCGATTTTTCCTTAAAGTTTTCAAGATCCATCAGCTCAGTAACCGTAAGCCTGTATAAATCAGCTACGGACTTTATAAGACCGGATCTCAGTAGAGCGTCAACAATCGCAGGACCCAGACCGTCAATATTCATTGCACCTTTAGAAGCAAAATGAACGATACTTCTGAAAATCTGTGCCGGACAGTCTACGTTCGGACATCTTACCGCCGCTTCTTCGTCAGATCTGACTACCGGAGTTCCGCAGACGGGACAAACCTCAGGATATTTAAAGCTGCTCTCAGATTTCTTCTCATATACGCATACGACCTCGGGAATAATATCTCCCGCCTTGCGTACTGTAATTATATCGCCGACAGATACATTCTTTTCATTGATAAAATCCTGATTATGCAGCGAAGCTCTTGATACGCTCGTTCCCGCAAGAAATATAGGCTCGAATACCGCAACAGGAGTAATTGCTCCTGTTCTACCTACGTTAAGCTCAATATCCAGCAGCTCTGTCTGCTTCTCCTCCGGTGGAAACTTATAGGCCACCGACCATTTCGGAGTTTTTGAAGTCGAGCCAAGTATTTCACGCTGTGCAAAGCTGTCGACCTTGATTACTACTCCATCGATATCAAAAGGCAGACTGAAACGTTTTTCACCTATTTCTTCAATACATTTCCTAATTTCTTCAAAAGTTTCGGTCAATTGATAATTCGGAACCGTTTTAAAACCGAGGGACTTTATATAATCTAGCGACTGCTTATGAGAGGTCAGTTCAATGCCCTCTGCACGCTGTATATTAAAGCAGAATATATCAAGCTTTCTTTTAGCAGTAACCTTCGGATCTTTTTGCCTTAAAGAACCTGCCGCTGCATTGCGTGGATTTTTAAAAGGCTGCTCATCGTTATCTTCCTGCTGTTTCACAAGCTCAAGGAAAACATTTCTCGGCATATAAACCTCGCCTCTGACCTCAAGAAGCGGAAGCTTTTCGGGAATGCTCATCGGCACCGACATAACAGTTTTAAGATTTTGAGTAATATTTTCCCCGATAAAACCGTCGCCTCTTGTTGAACCTACAGCAAATTCTCCGTCATGATATTCAAGAGAAACTGAAAGACCGTCTATTTTCGGTTCAACAACAAAACGCGGATTTTCTACCGATTGCTTTACGGTATTTATAAACTGTTCAACCTCAGGGAAAGAAAATACATCCTGAATAGACCCCATTTGAACAATATGCTCAACCTTTTCAAAAACAGACAAGGCTTCTCCGCCGACACGCTGAGTAGGTGAATCATTCCTTATCAAAGCCGGGTATTCAGCTTCAAGCTTTTTAAGCTCGTTCTGAAGTGAATCATATTCATAATCCGATATTTCATTTCGGTTTTCAACATAATAAAGTCTGCTATGGTAGTTAAGAAGTTCAACCAACTCCTCTATCCTAGATTTTGCAGCTTCAAATTCCATATATCACCATTCCGTAATTAAAAATAATATAATTATTATACCATAAATAATGATAAAATACAAGCAGTTTATGTTCTATTTAACACTTCGCAATAACTCCTCGGCATTTTCAAGAGTTAGCGGTGTAATATTATCCCCTCCCAGTATTCTTGCAATTTCATACTTTCTCTGTTCAAAATCAAGCCTTTTAACGGTTGTTACGGTTCTTTCGCCGCAAACTCCTTTTTCTATAAGAAGATGATTATCAGCCATTACAGCTATTTGTGAAAGATGAGTAACGCACAAAACCTGACGTATTTTTGAGATCTGATTGAGCTTCAAGCCAATTTTCTGAGCCGCACGTCCGCTTACTCCGGTATCTATTTCATCAAATATAAGAGTTTCTATACTGTCCTTATCAGCTATTACATTTTTTAAAGCCAGCATTATCCTGGAAAGCTCTCCGCCGGAAGCTATTTTTGCAATAGGCTTAGGTTCTTCTCCCACATTCGCCGAAATTAAAAATTCTATCGTATCCATTCCGTTTACAGTAAGCTTGCCGTTTTTCTGATCCACAACAAGCTTTACTTTAGGCATATTCAGAAATTCAAGTTCTCCCGTAACCTCAGCTACAAATCTTTCCGCAGCTTTTCTTCTGTACTCTGAAAGCTTTTTAGCCTTTTTTGTTGCCTCGGCAAGCAATTCCTTCTGTTTTGCGAATAAAACAGTCAGGTTATTTTCTTCGCCTAACAAAGAATCTAGCTCTTCTCTTGAAACGTCAAGCGTTTTAAGTACATCCTCAAGCTCCGGGCCGTACTTCTTTTTTATTTTCCTAAGCTCGTCGTTGCGCTGATTAAGAAAATCATATCTTTTAGGATCTATATCCAG